>DQVH01000157.1 GCA_015661855.1 Desulfurococcales archaeon | reverse complement strand
TTTGAGTAGCTTCTCCTCATCAACAATTACTACTGAGAGACCCTTAGTTATACCACCAGCATACATTCTAGAAGTTCTACCACTAGCCTGAAGGTACGTCATTATATCTGGTATGTAGATGTATGTTTTACCATTCTCATCCCTAATAATTATGTCTTCAAGTTTACTAAGTCTCTCCCTAATATCCCTCCTTGAAAGTCTATCCTTTATTAGGTTTAGTGCTTTACTAAATAGTGCTTCAGGCCCCTCACTAATAGGTTCCCCGCTCTTCAACTTCTCTGTTATCTCATTTATTTTAGTTTGTGGTAGTATTTGGAGTAGTCTATTAAGCCTATTTATCAATAACTCTACTTGTTTTCTATCATCCTCGTCTAGAACCTCTCTCAATATTGTTAATGCTCTAATAATGTTGTATGGATGTGGCTCTTCAAATCTAGTACTAAACTTGAATCTCGGAATACCAGTAAATATAGCGTATCTTACTCTCTCAGGTAGATCTAAACCTCTAACCATTACGCCATAGTATGTTGCTACACCTATTAATGCATCAACTTTACCCTCAATAAACTCTCTTAAAGCCCTAATATCCTTTGACGAGAATACTCTAACACTTAAACCTCTACTATTAAGGTAGTCAGCTAGCTTTTTAGCATAGTCTAAACCCTTATCTACTGGTACAAATACTAAACCACCTTTCCCTAGAGTCTTAAGTAGCTTATATGTTACCTCCTCAATACTTTCCCCTTTAGGGAGGTAGTATGTGTCAACAATATTCCTTAATAGTTCAGATCTAAAGCCTATTTCAAAGCCTAATAGCTCTCTAAAAAGTTTAACCCTTAACCCTCTAGGTCTACCAGTAGCTGTTGAAACTACTAGAACTGATTTAACTTTACCTATTCTTTTCGATAACTCCTCTTGTAGACTGTTTATCTCCTCTACTAACTTTTTAAACTTATCCTCATCAGATTTGAACCTTGTGAGTTGCCTCTTCAATTTAACTAGGTTATAAGCTATATTAATGTCGTCTTCAGTGAAACCTAATAGCGTTAGAATTCTATCTATATTCTTAGAGCTTTTTAGTATTGCATCAACATCGTCAACAAATATGAATGTGAAGTTTAAGTTTTTAACTTTATCGTAGTGTGCTGTTAGAAATCGTGATGTAGTAATTAGTATATTGAAGTCCCCTTTAACAACACTACTTAGTACTTCATCTTTCTCTTTCTTCTTAAGTTTAGCATGGTATGCTAGTATCTTTAGTTTATGTAGACCTGCTTTCTCAGCAAACTGTAGTGTCTTCTCGTAGACTTGTAGTACTAGTGGTGTTGTTGGTAAAACTATGTATGCTTTACCACCTTTAGATGAGATATATAGTGACATTATTATTCCGAATACCGTCTTACCTGTACCTGTTGGTGCTACAATAGTAAAGCTCTTACCCTTTAGTACTCTCCTAATCCATGTCTTCTGAGCACTCCATGGCTCACTTCCTAGAATCCTCCTAAATAGCTCAATAACCTCATTAACTTTTCTCTCTAGAATGTATAATTCCTTAAGTTTACCCTCTCTACCACTAGTTTTAATAACTAGATTGTAGAGGTCGCTTAGTGTAAGTGTTTTACCCTTAAAATTGTTTAGTATATCCTCGTGGTGTATTGGTAAACATTTCTCACATGGTAGTCTAAGGTGTAAACGTATGTCTGAGGTTTCTCCACCACAGTTTATACATGAGTGTCTGTAAACTCCATGAACCATTAATTTACCCCATACCTTCAACTCTTGTATGTCTCTACTTTAACTCTTCCTCACGATATGTTGCACCACTTAACTTTAGAACCTTATTTGGATATACTACTATACCCTTATCTGTTATTACGAATGGGTGTCTTCTCATTGAGTGACTTGTACCTCTCATCTTCCACACTATTAGTGATCTCTTAAGTTCGCCTCCCACCTCGTCTAAGTCTAGTCTTATAATACCGTCTGCAGCATGTTCTACACCTGGTCCTCCGAAACCTCTCTCGGTTACTGATACCTGTGATACTAGAATTGATGTTACACCTAGACCTGATAGTACTCTCTTAAGCTGCATTACAACATTTCTAGCTACAGCTGGTTTTGTTAGGTATAGTGTTGATACTGAGTCTATTACTCCACGTACTGCACCAACAGTTCTAATAGCCTCCTTTAATACATCGACAAGTAATCCTACATCAGTTGGATCTCTAACAACAAATCTCTCCCTCTTAGCTGCTTCACCAATACCTCCAGTAAATGCATCAACCATTGCGAAGAGCCCTTTCTCCTCATACTTTCTAACATCCCAGCCAAACTGTGACATATTTATCCTAACTTGTACTGGGTGTTCCTCTAAAGCTACATATACTCCTGGTTCTCCATGCTGTAACCCGTAGTAGATAAATTGCTGACCAAAAATACTTTTACCTGTACCTGGCCCACCGGAAAGTAGTACTACATTCCTTTTAGGTATACCACCATGTAGTATCTCGTCCATTCCAGGAATACCAGTTTTAACTCTCTCAATAGGCATAACTTCTTCACCAAATAGTCTTTCTGTAGCACACTTTATTTATAGTTATATGTTCCCATACCTTTAAAAGATAGATAAAAGAATAACTATACTGGACTTGAGGTGAAGTGTAGTCTATGCCTGTACCATCAAAGGAGGTTAGGTTAAGAGTTGCTGAAGCTAAAGCTAGAGATAGTGGTAGGAAGATAGCTAGAATAGATAGATCAGTACTTGCAGAACTAGATGTTAGTATTGGAGAGTTTGTTGAAGTTGAGGGTGAGAAGGGTTCAGCTATACTCCAGGCTTGGCCAGCATACCCAGATGATGTTGGTAAAAAGATTATAAGAATTGATGGGCTAGTACGTGAGAGTATTGGTGCTAGAGTTGGAGACTACGTTACAGTTCGAAAAGCTGTAAGAGTTGAACCAGCTACCAGGATTACACTTGCACCAACAGAGCCTATACGTTTTGGCTCAGACTTTCCAGACTATGTTAGAAAGTATCTTGTAAATAAACCACTATCTAGAGGGGAAGTAGTAATAATACCTATATTCGGTATGGGCTTAAGATTTATAGTTACATCAACTCAGCCAACACAACACGTCTATGTTACTGAGGATACAGAGGTTATTGTTAGAGAGGAGCCTGTTAAGGAGGTTAGAGTTAGAGGTGTACCTAGAGTTACATGGGAGGATATTGGTGATCTCGAGGAGGCTAAGGAGAAGATTAGAGAGATAGTAGAACTGCCATTAAAGCATCCAGAGCTATTTAAACATTTAGGTATAGAGCCTCCAAAGGGAATACTACTCTATGGACCTCCAGGTACAGGTAAAACACTACTAGCTAAAGCATTAGCTAATGAGATAGGAGCATACTTCATAACAATTAATGGACCTGAAATTATGAGTAAATTCTACGGTGAATCTGAAGAGAGATTGAGGGAGATATTTAGGGAGGCTGAGGAGAACGCTCCTTCAATAATATTTATTGATGAAATTGACGCTATAGCTCCTAAGAGGGAGGAGGTTACTGGTGAAGTAGAGAAACGTGTAGTAGCACAACTACTAGCACTAATGGATGGATTGAAGGAGAGGGGTAAGGTAATAGTTATTGGTGCAACTAATAGACCTGAAGCACTAGATCCAGCACTTAGAAGACCTGGAAGATTTGATCGTGAAATAGAGATTAGACCTCCAGATAAGAGGGGGAGGAAGGAGATACTACTAGTACACACTAGGAATATGCCTCTAGCTGAAGATGTAAACTTAGACGAAATAGCTGAGATAACCCATGGGTATACTGGTGCAGATCTTGCAGCTTTAGCTAAAGAGGCTGCAATGAACGCTCTAAGGAGGTTTATAAAGGAGGGTAGAATAGACCTATCAAAACCTATACCAGCAGAGGAGCTTAGTAAACTAAAGGTTACTAGGAGAGACTTCCTAGATGCAATGAAGTATATTCAGCCATCACTACTCAGAGAAATATATGTTGAAGTACCTGAAGTACACTGGGATGATATTGGTGGATTAGATGATGTTAAACAGCAACTTAGAGAAGCTGTTGAGTGGCCTCTAAAGTATCCAAAGGTATTTGAGGAAATGGGTATAAGACCACCCAAGGGGATACTACTCTTTGGACCACCAGGTACAGGTAAGACGTTACTTGCTAAAGCTGTTGCTACTGAGAGTGAAGCAAACTTTATATCGATAAGAGGCCCCGAAATACTAAGTAAATGGGT
>DQVH01000143.1 GCA_015661855.1 Desulfurococcales archaeon | reverse complement strand
TAGGGTAAACCCTATAGCCGCTCCTAAGTTTAATCCATAGAAGCCACAATCTATACCTGTATCTAGTGTAAAGTAGGAGTATGATTACAACTACTATTAGTGAGACTGTAACTGTAGCTACTATACTCCATAAGGTATTCAATCTAGCTATTTCAGCTAGTTTTAAGGCTTCACTTTCAACTTCAACTATTCTACTCTTAACCTCATCTAGACTTAGCCTACCTAAGCTAGCTAGAATACTGTTAAACTCGTTTACAAGTTTTGTAACATTAGCTCCAGCTCTATACGCATCAACTATTACTCTATAGCATTCTAGTAGCTCCTTAAATATAGACTCCTCCATTGTTAACATACACCTTTAACTTACGTTACCAAGACACCCTCTATACTTAAAGTGTGCTACCCTCTAGTATTAGAGTAGTTCTCTTCTAAAGGTGTAAGCTAGTATAGCTTTCAGGATTAATGGTAGTAACAGTATTACTGTTATCGCTAAACCCTGACTTGTAGCTACTACTGCATAGAAACTTGTAAACCTAGTAAACTCTGTTTCCTCAATACTAAAACTTACATTAAACATTGGAGTTATAGTATTAGTCGAGATTAACGCTATAATATTAGTTTCAATAAATATTGAGTATGGTACTACCGGCCATAATATTGGTGTTAACCCAGTAAACAAGTCTAGTACTAAATGTGATAGTATAGCTAGGTAGCCTACTATACTCCACAATTTAACACTACTACTCTTAGATAGTAATAGTATTACAGCTAACACTATAGTGTATGGTATAATCGAGTGTGATATAGACCTATGGATACATAGTAGTACATCGAGATCCGGTAGTATACTAAGAAAGCTTATTAATAGTATTTTCTTATACTCTCTCCTAAAGTCGTAAATGTATGATAGTACTGTTAATGGTAGTGTAAAGTGTAATAGTAGTTCAACCATTAACTAGTTATACCTCCAACACACTTTAATGCTAATACTCCTTTAAACTACTCCTAGCATGAGGATGCTAATATATTTTAGGCTTATAATTGTCGTAGTATGAGTTTATTAACTTTAGTTAGTCTATGTTATTTCTGATACTGTATGGGTGTATCTAGGTTGAAGTCTATTGAGGATAGGATTAGTAGAATTGCTATGTTTAATAGTGGTTTAATGTTGGATGAGTTTGTTCGTAGAGTTGCATCTAGTGAGGGTATACCGTTAGATAGAGCTGCATTCCACGTCTACATAGCTTGGAAGAAGGGGTATATTAGGCTTGGAAGAGTTAAACCTATAACCAGCTTTATAGGCTATATCTTCAGTATTGAAGCTTCATGGTTTCACATACTCACTTTAACAGTAGTGTTAACGTTGATACTAGTATTTCTAGTTCACAAACCACCATTAATCTACTTAAGGTATATTCTTGGAAGTCTATTCGTACTATACATTCCAGGTGCAACACTCATTGAGGCATTATACCCTCGAGGTGAAGACTTAGAGCCTTTAGAGAGACTAGCATTAAGTATTGGTTTAAGTTTAGCACTAGTACCACTAGTAGGACTAGTTCTAAACTATACCCCATGGGGTATAAGGTTAACACCAATAGCTATATCACTAACACTACTATCACTAATACTATCACTTATAGCATTATACAGGAAATACACATACTATAGACTGAGTAACCTAGTTTAACGTAATAGCTATAGTAGTCCTACACTATCAAGTTTAGCCGATAGGTAAAGCTAATAAGCTTATACTAAGAGTTAACCTCATCTACGGGAATAGTGTATGTGGGAGAATACTAGTTTATGTATTATACCCGATATTAGTGATGTTAATGATGGAATCCACACTATATAATACCATGTAGTTAGTTTAGCTACTATAGGTGCTACTACTAGTACTTCTCTACCACCTACATTAACTTTTAGAGTTAGTGTTTTCTCTCCAACCACCGGTATTTCAATGTCTACACTGGCTAGTTCTGGTATTAGTTTTTGTGGTACCAGTTTAGGCACTAACAGTAGGGTTATAGTAAACAATACTGTTAGTGTTAGTGGCTTACTGTAGCTGGCTTTCACTAGGCTTAGTCCAAACTCTCTATTGGCTATTAGGGATCCTGAGAGTAACATAATAGATGATACTACTATGAGTATTCTGGAAGCTAATGTAATGTAGGGTATTATGGGTACTTCTACAACTCTACCCAACACTGTAATACTGATATTGAATGGTGAACATAATACCTCTAGAAACCCACTACCACCCTTAAGAATCCACCATGGACCACTCATAAACGGTACTATCAGGTTTAGTATTGCAGCTACAACTCCTAAAATGTTAACTCTACCTTTAACTATTAACCTCTCTAAACCCATACCTATTACACCAGTGTTAAGTTACAAGCCTAAGTGGAGTGGGAGTTCAAATTCATACTTTAATGGTACTCTAGCTTTAACACCATAGATTTCAACTTCAACTATAGCTTTAACTTCAGCTTTTAACTCTATAGAGCCACCTAGTATACTCTTAACAATCTCAATGAGAGCTTCTCTTCTTAAGTTAAGTAGTAGTTTTAATTCTCTACTCTCACCTACATCAACATATACTGGCTTAGGGATACTTATATTCCCAAGAACTACACTACCCAGTACTAGTATTTCACCTTCAAGTCCTGTAATATTTAATGGTACTTCACCTCTATTACGTAAAGTAAGGTATATCATTATATTACCATTTTCGAATCCTAAACCCTTAAATCTGATACTAAAATCTATTTTTGGAGGCTTAAATACTGGTGATAGTATTCTATGTATATCCCAGTTATACTCTATAGCACATAGAATTAAAGGGGTAATCGACACCATAATTAACGTTATTGTCAATATGAGGCTGTATACGTTTACTCTCATACAATACAACCTAGCATAGCGTTAGTTTTCCCTCTATATCAGACCTGCGCGGGCTCTTCACTACTCTGACCTTTCGAGCTTCATCATCTCAATGTTAATTAGAGTGTCTTAGAGTATATTAGTGTTTATGCTGAAGCCTAGTTATAGTCTGGAGAACTAGTGTTGGAAGGATATAGCTAAAAAATAAAAATAATGTTAATACTGTTTATCCTTAACAATTTCTGAGTAGAGTAGGGTTAAAGAAGGGTTTCACCATTGTGGTTTCCAAGTTTCCTCTACTTTCTCTCCTGCAAGTCTCTCTAACATTATCTTTCTCTCTATTGATGCTACTAGTCTTCTAGTTGATATTACTACATCTGGGTTAACACTTATACTGTCTATTCCTAGTCTTACTAGGAACTCTGTAAACTCTGGATATACGCTTGGTGCTTGTCCACATATTGATACTGTTGCTCCATGTGCGTGTGCTACTCTAATTAGATGTGCTATTGCTCTTTTAACTGCTGGATCTCTCTCATCGAAGTATCCTAGTCTACCTAGAATTGCTGAGTCACGGTCAGCTCCTAGAATTAACTGTGTTAGATCGTTACTTCCAATACTAAAGCCGTCAACTAGTTTACTAAACTCGTCAGCTAGGAATATTACTGATGGTACTTCAGCCATAATCCATACCTTAAAGTCTCTACTCCTCCTTAGACCCTCCTCCTCCATAATCTTTAGTATTCTCTCAACTTCCCATGTTGTTCTTACGAATGGTAGCATAACCCATACATTCTTTAATCCATACTCTTCTCTAACCTTCCTTATAGCTTTAAGTTCTAGTCTAAATCCAGGCTCATACCCTGGCGATATATATCTTGATACACCTCTCCAACCTATCATTGGGTTTCTCTCTTCAGGCTCGTACTTTTCTCCACCCTTTAACCCTCTATACTCGTTTGTTTTGAAGTCACTAAACCTTACAACTACAGGTCTTGGATATACTGCTTGAGCTACTCTAGCTATACCCTCAGCGAGTTTATCTACGAATAGCTCTGGTTTACCAGTTTCTACTAGGTACATTGGGTGGTATCCTATCCAGTCTGAAATTATGAACTCTATTCTCATTAGGCCTATACCGTCGAATGGTAGATCTATATACTTGTCTATCATTTCTGGTTCTCCAAGGTTCATATAGATCTTTGTTGCTGTAACTGGATATACTTCTCTAAGTATCTCCTTAGGTATAGCTACTCCAACACTTGGTTTAACCTCTTCAGCTACAGCTGCCTCCTCCTTCTTAACTAGCTCTTCAACTCTACCTTCATAGACTACACCGTGAGTTGCATCAACAGTTATCTCCATACCAGTCTTTATTACCTTTGTTGCATTCTTGGTTCCAACAATACATGGTATACCTAGTTCACGTGATACTATTGCTGCGTGAGCTGTCATACCACCCTCATCAGTTATTATTGCTGCTGCAATCTTCATGTATGGTACCCAGTCTGGATCAGTCATCTTCGTTACTAGTATATCACCTTTCTTCATTAGTTTAGCTGCTTCCTCAACAGTTAAAGCTACTTTAGCTACACCTATAGCTACACCAGGGCTTGCAGGTAAACCTCTAACTAGAATCTTCTTTTCAGCTACTGCTGGTGCTTTAGCCTCTTCCTTCTTAGCCTCCTCCTTAACCTTCTTAGCACTCCATACTGTTTCAGGTCTAGCCTGTACTATGAAGACACTTTGTGGATATGGTAGATCCTGGTCTATAGCCCACTCGATATCCATAGCTCTACCATAGTGATTCTCTATCTTTATTGCTAGTTCTGCTAGTTTTCTAGCCTCCTCCTCAGTTATCGATGGTTTATTCTGGAACATGTTAAACTTTCTTATTATCTGTGCTACTCCTGGATTCTCCTCCTCAATCTTCTTAAGCTCCTCTTCACTCTTAGGTAGTTTAACTACAACATTCTTTCTAGCTACTGGGTCGAAGAGTAGTGCTTCATACTTATCGTTAACTCTCATCTCCAATATTTTGAGTGTAGCTTTATCAACAATTACCTCGTCTGGTGTAACTTTACCCTGAACTACTGATTCACCTAGACCCCACGAACTCTCAATAACAATCTTATTCTCTTCACCAGTTACTGGATGTATAGTGAACATTACACCTGCTGATCTAGAGTTAACCATTTTCTGTACTGCAACAGATATCAACACTTTACTATGGTCGAATCCTTTACTCTCACGATAGTATATTGCACGTGCAGTCCATAAGCTAGCCCAGCACATTTTAACCTTATTTACTACCTCATCTTCACCTATAACGTTGAGGTATGTCTCCTGCTGTCCAGCAAAACTTGCATCAGGTAGATCCTCTGCTGTTGCAGAGCTACGAACAGCTACACGTACATTCTCAATACCAATGCGTCTACATAACTCTCTATAGGCCTCCCTAATAGACTCCTCTATATCCTTAGGCATAGGTGTTTCCATTATTAACTTTCTTATCCTCTCACTAGCCTTCTCATACTCTGTTGGGTGACCCTCTTTAATAGTCTCCTTTAATATCTTCATTATCTTATCTGATATACCGGTTTCCTCAATAAACCTCTTATACGCGTAAGCTGTTACAGCAAATCCTGGTGGTACTGGTATACCTGCAGAAATCATTTCACCAAGATTAGCATTCTTACCTCCAACTAGAGGTACATCCTCCTTCCTTAACTCCTCAAACCATAATATTATTGCTTTAGACTTATCCTTTACCACCATAACTTAAACACCTAAACCCACTCTTCCCAAGTATACAACCTCTAGAACATCATAAAGAGTACGTGTATAAAAGTTTATGTGTAGACATGAAACATAGAGAGCTCTACTCGGTAAAGAGAGCTAATGTAGTGTTCTATTTATCCCCACTACTCTAAAAATGTAATTTACTATATCCATGGTGTAAGCTTCCACTTTACTCATAGAGGTTTAGGTACTGTTCACTCTAGATCAGTAAAAAGACTGTTTAAAGCCTCCACTCTCAAACCCGTCCTATGTCGATAACTCCACAATACCAAAACAGTAATACAGTAGTTATACAAGTAAAACAAAAACCTTCTACTGTTACAAAGCAACCTTACAAACATTATTACATGTGTTCTATTTCACTTAGATTTATACCTGGTTTCACCATATCCGTACTATAGTATTTTAGGAATTTTCTAGCAATATCCTTTAATATACTCATTACTGTCTGTTTCTTAATGTTTAGTTCGTCTGCTACTGAAGACCACGAGTTTGCCTGTAAAACTTTCATTAAGAGTATTTTCTCCTCTAACTCGCTAAGTTTGGGTTTACTCGAGGATACATAGTATGTTTTAGCAAGCTCATACATTATATCACATGCAGCCTCATACGTCATAGGGCCTAGAGAGTATATTCTAAGGCGGTCCCACTGTATTGGTGTTAGTTTAGGCTTATAGTCTGGATCTATTGGGTCTGGTGGATACTTTAACATCTGATATGCTACATTTAACTCTAAATCCCTATAGTTATCGTATAGTGAGTTTAACAGTTTAATTCTAAACTCTCTATTAGCTATTTTCACCATCTCCTTAGCTCTCTTACTAATAGGGTATATGACTATTACTGTGTATTCTCCACTTACAGGGTTACGGTCTGGAGATATATGTACGGGTATGAAGCCGTTTTTCAACCAGAATTTCAATAGTCTATCGTTAACACCGAATCCTGCACCTATCCAGTCGTATCCTCTCCTCTTAGCCTCCTCTATGAGCCTCTTCAACATCTCACTACCAATACCTCTACCCATAACTTGTGGGTGTGTTGCTATACGTACAATCCTCCATCCAACTGTTTTTGAGAAATCCCTAATTCTAATATG
>DQVH01000024.1 GCA_015661855.1 Desulfurococcales archaeon | reverse complement strand
TAACTTCTCTACTCATCTCCTTAGTTCTAATACAGTAGAATCTCTGTACACCCTTAGTTAATCTAGCAAAGTCGTTTAAGTCTAAAACGTAAGCTATAGCACCCATATCCTCTCCACCCATAAGCCACGTCTATTAAGTATATATTTAAAAATAGAGAGCCCTAATAAGATTACATAGGAAGTAATATAAGGTGGTTTATGTGAATGAAGAGGAAATACCTCTATCTATGAGGAGGAAACTGCTACAGTATATGAAGAAGAAGCTTCTAGAGAAGTCTAAGGAGGAGGTAACACCCAAACCTAAAAGCCCTAAAGATATAGTTTATGGTGCTCTAGAGGATGATAGAGCTAGAGAGATTTTAGAGTTAGTTAAGGAGCAATATCCTGAAGCATACGATTACGTTATTGAAACTCTAGCTAGACTTATAGAGGGAGGAGCTATCACATCACTTGACGGATATACCCTGTATAATATTCTTCTACAGCTTGGTTTGAACATTAGATTACCTCTTAGAATAAAGTTTGTTAAAAAGGGTAAAACAGTAGATATCAAGGAGTATCTTGAAAGCTAGGATGACATTATGGAATTAAAATTCCACTGTACAATGTGTAATGAGGAGTATGCAGAGCCAATAACTATATGTAGGAGATGTAGTGGTATCATAGTCTATAAGCCTAAACTCCCTACAAGCTTTAAAGTGTATGAGAATGTTAAATCCCTATGGCGTTACGAACAGTTTTTACCAAAACTACCAGTGAGAATAACACTTGATGAAGGTTATACTCCACTTGTTAAGTCAAAAACTGCAGCAAAAATGTTTGGTCATGTTAAAGTTTATCTTAAGGATGAAACGAGAAACCCTACTGGTAGTTTTAGGGATAGAGCAGCTTCACTAATAGTATCTCACGCTGTAAGTGTAAACGTATCCCAGCTAATATGTGCTTCCGATGGAAACCATGGAGCCTCTATAGCAGCTTATGCTTCAAGAGCTAATATGGAATGTTACGTTATAGTACCATCAAATGTTGATGAAGGTAAACTAGCTCAAATGATAGCTTATGGAGCAAAAGTTGAAGAATATGGAACACTACTAGATGATGCACTAGATAGAGCTATATCTATAGCGTTCAAAAAGGGCTACTATCAGGCATCGGCAGAGCTAAACACGCTATCCATTGAGGGTCTTAAAACCATAGCTTACGAAATCTATGAGTTCCTAGGTGGCGTACCAGACTGGATAATCATACCTACAGGATCGGGATTAACATTCTACTCCATATATAAGGGGTTTACTGAACTACTAGAGCTAGATTTAATAGATAGTATACCATGTTTTGCTATAGTTCAGTCATCAGGATGTTCACCAATAGTTACTAAACTTAAAGGTATTAAGTGTACCGAGACTAAAAAGAAAAGTATAATCAAGGGGTTAAACGTTAGAGAACCCATATTCCTTAACGAGATTCTTAGACTCTCAACCAAAGTAAGAATTGAAGGAGTACTAGTAGACTATAGTGAAGCAGTATCAACAATACTAACATTAGCACGTAATGAGGGATTATTTGTTGAACCAGCTGCTTCAGCAGCTTTTGTAGGCTACATGAAACTAGTTAAAGAAGGTATAATAGACAGAAATGATACTGTCATAATACTATTAACCGGTAGTGGACTTAAAAGTATAGATGTTTTTGAAGGTGCTTCTAGAAGAAAACAGCTTACAATACTTAAAAGTCTAGATACTAAAGCGTTAATATTAAAATTACTAAAAGTCGAAGGCCCTCTACATGGATACGCTATATGGAAGAAACTAAAATTAAAAGTAACAGTTCAAGCAATATACCAGCACCTAGCTGAATTAGAAAGCAAGGGGTTTATAAAGGCTATACAAGAAGATAATAGGAAAAAGTATAAGCTTACTGAAAAGGGGTACAAACTTCTTGAAATGATAGAGTGAACCATGGGTGAAGGGAGTAGTGAGAATACACGTAGAATACTATGGTATTTTTAGAGATTTAGCTAAAGGTGTAAAAAAGGAAACTATAGAGGTAGTAGATAGGAATACAATCAAGCTTAGAGAGTTAATCGATATTCTAGCTAGAAAGTACAATAGTAAAATTAAAAAGTATGTTATTGAAGGTTTCGGTGAAGATATTAAAGCACTAATTTTAGTTAATGGAACTTATGCTGACCTTGAAACTACCATACGTGATGGCGATGTTGTAAGTATCTTACCGCCTGCATCAGGTGGGTAAAATCAGAGGAGGTTCATGTCTTCATTCACATATTCTGTAGCTCGTGCTTCATCATCTCATACTTTACTCTACCATATACACCTTATAAGTGTTTATATGTAGGGCGTTGACTTAAAAGCATAGGTATACTTAACGGTCTATAGGGGTAGTTTTTGACTTTATCCTTAACTAACGATACAAATTCACTTAATGTCATTCTTAGTATTTTATTTTCCTCTCTACACCTAATAGATAGTTTATTCTCTTTAACTTCCTTCTCGCCAACTACTATAATGTATGGTATCCATGATTTCTCTGCTTCTCTAATTTTCTTACCTAAAGATTCATCTCTATCGTCAACATCTACTCTTATTTGATTCTGTGTTAACTTACTAGCTATATCTATAGCGTATTTGATGTAATCTTTTGTTACTGGTATTACTCTAACCTGTACTGGTGATAACCATAGTGGAAGCATAGGCTTTTTACCTTCAAGTTCAGCTTTTACGGCTGTATCAAATACTGCATAGATATATCGCTCTATAGACCCTATTATTGCTGAGTGTAAAATTACAGGATACCTCTTTTCGCCATTTTCATCAATATATGTTATGTTGAATCTCCTCGCATTACCTATATCTATTTGTACAGTACCTATCTCTCTAGGCCTATTAAGTGTATCAAGTATGTGGTATTCAATATTTATAGTCCAGTAGTATGATGCTCCTTCAACTTCAGGGTATATTGATACTAGTATTGGTTTTCCAACTCTTCTAGCTAGGTTAATCAGGAATTCCTTATATTTTTCATACTGTCTCCTATTAACAACGTTTACCAGAAGCTCATAATTTCTACCGAGCTTCCTCATTTCCTCCATTATCTTATCATGGATTTTAATTAGCATCTTCTTAGCTTCACTCTCATCTCTTACGAAAATGTGTAAATCGGGCATATAGAATCTTCTAAGTCTAAAGCATAATTCTGCTTCACCACTTTGCTCAAAACGGTAGGAGTCGGCTATTTCAAATACGCCGAAGGGCAGCTCTCTATACGATATAGTCCAGTCTTTTAGCATAGAGAATTGCTGATGACATGCTGCATACCTTAACACCATTTCACCTTTATCAGTCTTTATAGTGTAAAGTCTATCGCCATAGAGATCTGCATGCTCCTTTACAGCCTTTACTGATAGATTAAACATGTTTGTTCCTTTAACGTAGAATACTGGAATACCTAGCGATCTAACTACATCCCATGAGTAATCTATTACTAAATCCATTATTAATGCTGCTTCAGGTCCAAACCTCATATGCCCATAATCACTATATGGCTCCCATTCGAACCCATACCTACTCAAATACTTTATGACTTTAGGTTCTCCTCCAGGTAGTGTTTTCTTTAAAGCCTCCTTTTCAACTAGTATTTTGAATTCGTATTCTTCACTTTTAAATTGATAGTCTTCCGGCTTAACCTCCTTACCATCAGGTGTTAATATTATATATGTTTTCTCCCTCTTAACTAATGGTTTTGCTACCTCCTTACTTACTTTTATTTCCCTAGAGAGTTCTGATAGAGGGTGACCATAGCATTTCAATTTAAACTCCTTATACCATCCAAATGGTGCACGTTTAACTCTAATACCCCTTTCTAGTAATGCTTTTTCTAATTTTCTTATAACATCTAGTGCTATATGGGGTGGAGCTAGTTTTGATGATAAGTGAGCATATGGGTAGAGAATAACCTCACTAGCTTTAATCTTGCCAATTAAGCTAACTATATCGTTAACAGCTTTACCTACAACTTCATCAATATTCGCTTCATCACCTTCCTCAACAGAGGTAAATACTACCAATGCATTCGATGTAGAGTATTCTCTATTCTCACTAGTTAGCTCCTCTGGATTCTCTATAGCTTTACTCCTAACTCTAAAGCTAAACTCCTCTGCATGAATTAGTAGTATCCTCAAGTGATAACCCTCTTACCTAACACTATGGTTTTAGCTTAATACTACACATTTTTATCTTTATCCTTCCAATATTTAATTATTGGTAATCTTTATTAATAGTTATTAAAACCTACCTGTTTAGGGGTTTTAGGTATGGTGAAAGCTATTGTACTTATTAGTACTGAGGTTGGACGTGAAGATGAGACATTAGAGGAATTAAGGAGAATTGATGCTGTTAAGAGAGCATACTTTGTCTACGGAGTATATGATATCGTAGCTGTTGTTGAAGGTGCAAGCCTCGACGATATTAGATCTATAGTCATAAATAAAATTAGACGTATGTCATCCGTAAGGTCAACTGTTACTATGGTTGTTGTTAGGGAAGTAGAGAAAGAATAAAATATACACCTAGTGTAGTGGAAGTGGACTGGTATATTGACTAGAAATTTTTCTTCACTTAAGTCTACTCCAACACTATAACATTTACTTTTAAGAATACCTGTTTAGATTGTTTCTAAAGTTAAACCACTTGGTGAATGCTTCTTAGATTCAAATTTAGGTAATGGTATAGGTGGGGGTATACCTATCTCTCTAGATATTAATATTGCTTCTGTTATTGTGTGGTGTAGTGTAGCAGTAAATATATATGATGGTGGTGAACCTTGAATAATATCTTTATGTATTTTCTCAAGTTCATCGGGATTTCCATCAAGAACTACATAGCCCTTAAACGTTATTGATGCTACTAGAGGAGTTGTAGTCATTATGAATAGGAATGGTATTCTAAGTTTACCCTCAACACGTTCAATATTTCCACTAGGCATAGATAGTTGTGTTTGAAACTGTATATCTGATGGTATTTTATCACTCATTCTCTCTGCAGAAATGTAGGAAAAATGGACTGTAATTGAGACCATAAGGTACTACACCTAAACTATGTCGAGAAAATCTGTTGGTAATGGTCTATTATACTTAGTGTATTCGTCATACTTTCTCTCTAAGAACTTTATGAAGACATTACATCCATCAAATCTTCCATCCCTATTACACTTCTCCCCTAAAGCTATAAAGCACATTCTAGTTCTATGATCAAAGTAGGGACAACGCTTATAGTGTAATCTTGCTGATCTAAACATACGTTCTACCCAGATCCTCTTAGGATCCTTCTTCTCCTCCTTCTCAATTCTAACTAGTTTCTCTAATGCTTCATCACTAACTCTAGTACTACCCTTACTCAACTATATCACCTCCTATTCTTTAGGATTATAAAAGCTAAAGTTGCTATTTAACCCTAAATTATAACAGCCTTAAGGTATTAATTAAGGTTTTCCTACTGGGAATATTTACACTCAACTCTACTACACTCTAATCCTCACATAATGGGTATAAGTAGTGGAGTCAAACTTTAAAAGGTTGTATGTTAGAAAGTTAAACGTAGAAGGGTAAGACCAAGTAGTGATGTCTAGATTAGGGGGTGATATTGATTGGGTGTTGAGGAGACTGGTCATAGGGAGAGACCAAGAGATATATCTGAGCTTCCAGGTGTAGGTTCAACTATTGCTGCAAAACTTAGAGAGGCAGGATTTACAACCGTAGAGGCTATAGCTGTATCAACACCACAAGAACTTAGTACAGTTGCAGGTATACCGCTAAGTACTGCTCAGAGAATAATCAAGGCTGCAAGAGAAGCTCTAGACATAAGGTTTAAGACAGCACTAGAGTTGAAGATGGAGAGAGCTAACATAAAGAAGATTACAACTGGAAGTAAAAACTTAGATGCACTATTAGGTGGTGGTGTAGAGACTAAGACTATTACAGAGTTCTTTGGAGAGTATGGTACAGGTAAAACTCAAATATGTCACCAACTCTCAGTCAACGTACAATTACCTCCAGAGAAAGGTGGTTTATCGGCTAAAGCAGCATATATTGATGCTGAAGGCACATTCCGATGGGAACGTATAGAGGCTATGGCTAGAGGTGTAGGGTTAGATCCAGACGAGGTTATGAGCAATATATTCTATATTAGAGCAGTTAATAGTGATCACCAAATAGCAATAGTTGATGAACTCTTCACTCTAGTACCAAAAGAGAACATAAAACTAGTAGTTATAGACTCTGTAACAGGACACTTTAGAGCAGAATATCCCGGCAGAGAAAACCTAGCTATTAGACAGCAAAAACTAAATAAACACTTACACCAGTTAATGAGGCTAGCTGAAATATACAATGTAGCAGTTGTTGTAACAAACCAGGTTATGGCTAGACCAGATGTATTCTATGGTGATCCGACACAAGCTGTTGGAGGCCACGTATTATACCATGCACCAGGTGTAAGAGTTCAACTTAGAAGGAGTCGAGGCGGTAAAAGAATAGCTAGAATTGTTGACGCGCCACACCTACCTGAAGGAGAAGCAGTATTCATGATAACAGACTACGGTATTAGAGATCCTGAAGAGTAATCGTAAAAGTGAAAACATACAAGAATCGAAAAGGTGTAGCTAAATGGGCAGAATGGTTTCAGTTATGCTTCCAGACGATGATGCAGTAAAATTAGAGGAATACTGTCTATCGAGAAGAATATCTAAAAGTGATGCAATAAGACTAGCTATAAGAATGCTAATAGAGTCCAAAACCAAAGAGTCAAAAGTATATACAGGAAAAGTAATCGTTAAAGGTAGGAGGATAGAAGCAGTATCGATAATGCCAGACAAAATTGTTGTTACTGGAGAGGAGCTTACAATATCCCAAGGATAAAACATCAAAGTCTTAGTGGAATTAAACTTTCTGAAACTTATATGTACAGGCTAGTTAACCTAATATAATACCTAATTTACAGAGTAAATTATGGAATTGTGGTGAAGAGACGCTGAACAATAAAAATGTTACAGTTTACAACATAACCCACTGGAAAGACCTTGATGGTATAGCGTCTGCAGCTATTATCCATAGATACTGTAAGTTAAAGAAGCTACCTATACAACACATACTAGCAGGACCACATAATCTCCACGACAAACTCAGAAAACTTACTGGGAAAACTAAGGTAGAAAAAAGTATACTATATATTACTGATCTTGGTTTAAACGAGGATACTACATCAGAAGTTATTGAATACCTTAAAATATTAAAGAGTAGAGGTTGGTACATATACTGGTTTGATCATCACGTTTGGGATGAAAGTGTAAGAAAGACAATTGAAACACTAGTTAACAAACTAGTTATTGATAGGAGTAGATGTGCAGCTGAAATCACATACGAACAGGTTCTACCAGGAGATAGAATTGCGCAAAAACTAGCAGAACTAGCTAGAGATATGGATTTCTGGATAAAGAGGGAGGAACTCTCAGTAAAACTAAGTAGAGTATTATCTTCAGGCTTTGATAGGTATAAAATCATTAGTATGCTTGCTCAAGGAGAATTCTGGAATACTGAATTAGAAAAAATATACTTGAAAGCTGTAGAAAGGGAGAAGAAACTACTAGAGAAGGCACTAACTAAAATGTGTAAAATTAGGGTTGACAATCTGAAATTAGCAATAGTTAAATCAAATATACCAGCAGGCATAATAGCAGATCTTCTAGCTAAAGAGGGATACGATATAATAGCAGTAGTTTCACGTAAAGGTACAGTTAGTTTAAGAAGAGGTAATAACAGAATAAACCTAATACCCATAGCTAGGAGACTCCATGGTGGAGGACACCCCTACGCTGCTGGAGGAAATTTAAAGTACAATATCTTAGATAAAATTCTAGCAAGACTTGGATTTTACAGGAAACTAGACTTAATAGTTAAAGCTGTAAAGGAGAGTCTAAATGAGATACTGGAGAGGTGAATACCAATATATTACCTCATTAAAGTATTCTTTGCACTATCCATACTACTGTATACATCTATACTTGACTATAAGTATAGAGAGATTGAACCGAGAATACTCTATGGAGCAATAATTATATCATCTATACTAACACTAATCGAAATAGTATTGTTTAAAGAGTTCTCGACATATCATATACTTTCACTCATACTATCAATTGTAATTGTAGTTTTAATTGGTGTTCTTTCTTATCTTACAGGTTTTATAGGGGGTGCAGACGTACTTACACTGCTATTTCTAGCACTATTATTTCCATGGAGGTTTACATTACACTCAATACCTATAGTTAAATTTATAACTCTACCCATTATAACATTCATAGTCAACTCAATAGTAATAACACTTTCCTACAGTATATATTATTTAATACTAAACTTTACAGTTTACAGAGATATAGTTTTGCACTTGAATATACCATTATATAAAAAGGCTGTACTAGTATTCTTAGGGTTTCCAATAAAGATCTCTAGGTTTCTAAGAAGCCGCTTCATATACCCTCTTGAAGTAATAAGTGTTAGGGATGATGGTGTAGTTGTTAGAGAGTTTAGATTAACATTTAGTATTGAAGAGGATTATAGAGATCACATAGAGTATATTAGGAAACTGATTATGAAGGGCGTTATCTCGGAAAACTCGTATATTTGGGTAACTCATGGAATACCATTAATAGTATTCTTATTAATAGGATTCACTATGTCAATAACCTTAGGTGATATAGTTTTATATAGCTTTCTTAAAACTATAAGCTTAACATAGTAGTTACCGGTGGGTACTGTGAAAGTGTTATGGGCTCCATGGAGGATTAAATACATCCTTCAGGAGAAACCTCAGGAATGTATATTCTGTAAGTATAGAGATGAAGTTAAACGTGATGAGGAAAACCTAGTAGTCTATAGAGGTAAAAGGGTATTCGCTGTACTAAACTTATACCCGTATAACCCTGGCCACTTAATGATAGCACCATACAGGCATGTTAAATCTCTTACAGAGCTAGATGACGATGAACTACTTGATCTAAATAGAACACTTAAGTTAATGATTAAAGCTATAGATAAAGCTATGAAACCTGACGGATACAATATAGGTATAAATTTAGGTAAAGTTGCTGGTGCGGGAATAGAGGATCATATACATGTACATGTAGTTCCAAGGTGGTTAGGTGATACAAACTATATGCCGGTAATTGCCGATACAAAGGTTATACCAGAAGCACTAAAAGATACATATCAGAGAATTAAGAGAGCATTAGAGGAGGTGTTAAAGTGTGAGTACTAAAACTGAGAGACTAGATCCCTGGTCTATTGAAGATGTAGAGGATTATGATAGGTTAATTAGGGTTTTCGGTATAGAGAGGATAAACGATAACCTACTAAGGAGTTTACCATTCCTTAATAGGTACATGCGTAGAAGAATAGTATTTGGTCATAGAGGGTTATGGGAGATTATTAAAGCAATAAAGGAGAATAGAGTATATGCTGTAATGTCGGGAATTAAGCCTACAGGAGTATTTCATTTTGGAAGTAAGATTACAGCTGAACAGATAATATACTTCCAACAGTTATCACCTAAAGCAATAGTATTTTATGCTGTTGCAGATATTGAGGCATGGGAGGATAACGGAATACCATTGAAGGAGTCTAGAGAGATAGCAGTAGATAATGTAGCAGATCTTCTAGCTCTAGGTATAGACTATAAAAGGTTATATGTTTACAGACAATCTGAGGAGGAAAGAGTTCTAAGATTAAGCTATGTATTTGCTAGAGGGTTAACCTACAACCTTCTAGAGGCAATATATGGTGAGAAACATATAGGTATGTACATGTCGGCACTTGTACAAGTAGCAGACATACTATTACCACAACTAGAGGAATTTGGTGGACCAAAACCAACAATAGTACCGGTAGGTGTAGATCAAGACCCTCATATAAGATTAACTAGAGATATAGCTAGGAAGTATAGCAGAGAGTATGGCTTTATACTACCATCTAGTGTTTACCATAAACTCCAAAAATCACTTACAGGATCAGGTAAAATGAGTAAACGTGACCCAATGAGCTACCTAACACTAAATGATAGCTCTAAAATGGTTGAATTGAAAATTAAAAGAGCGTTTACGGGTGGTAGAGAGACAGCAGAACTTCAGAGAAAACTTGGTGGTAGACCAGAAATATGTGTAGTATATCAGTTATGGCTATACCATGTAGATGATGATGTAAAAGTTTCTAGAGTATTTGAGGAGTGTAAATCTGGAAAGAGAATTTGTGGTGAGTGTAAACTAGAGTTAATAGAGGAGATTAATAAGTTTCTAGAGAAACATAAAGAAAGAAAGGAGAAGTTTAGAGATTTAGCTAGAGAGCTACTTGAGAGAAAGAAGTATACTTTAGAGTCTCTTAAGAACATCATTTAGTGATTCTATAACATACTCTATGTGTTTAACTATATAGTCTTCTTCACGTTTAAGTCTAAACTCACTAATAACCCTTCTTTCAATCTGACTTGCTATAATCTTAACATAATCTAATATTAAGTCAATATGTGATAGTACCATGTTCAACTGTTTAAGTATGATCCATTTATCAACATATGTTAGTGGAATACTGTTAACACTTAACACTATATTAGCTATCTTACTACGTACGTTAAATAAGATATCATTAACTAACGAAACACTATTATATAGTCTTCGAGATAGAATTACAGATGATACTTTACATAAATCGTCCTTTACACTTTCAACATCCCTTATAACAGTGTTAACTCTATCTTTAATATCCATCATAACCTCTTTAACCTGAATCTAAACTTCTTTCTCTCATAATCTGGATATTTCTCTACAACTCCACTCCTTAATAACTCTAGTAGTGCCTCTCTCAGTAACCAGTAGTTTTTCAACCCCTCCTCTTTAACCTTATTCTTTATCTCATCAAACGTTAAATCTCCTTCCCTCAACACCCTTAATACCGCCCTAATATACTCCTCTCTATAACTCATATTTACCCGACTAGACTAGTGTGTAACTTTAATATTTAAACCTTAGAAAGGAGATATCTTATTTATGGTGGTAGACTTTTGACTAGAATATCATCTGGGTTAATTATTGCTGGAGCTTACGCAGATAAACTTAGGAGGGTTATGTTTGCTACTGCTAAGGAGAAAGCAGATCCAAAGGAAATAGTTAGAGCAACAGGAGTGTTAAACTCAACATTATTTGAGGTATTTCGTGAGGTAGGTATAGATAAGGGTGATGTAGTTAGAATAACTATAGAGTTTGAAATAGTTAATGGTACAATAGAGTGGAAGTGGGATACATTAGAGATACAACATTACAAGCTTGTACCTGAAACTCAGGAGAAAGCTAAAGAGGTACTGAAGAGGATTTTAGAGAAAGCTAAAGCACCTCCACCTATAGAGTTAAAGGTTGAATTCCATACAGCAAGAGATACAGAGGAAGTATATGTAGTGAAAATGAGAGTAGGTAAGGAGTATACTGTAAGTGGTGTTGTTGGTGTAGAATTTATAGGTGAAACTGGAAGAGCAAGAGCAATAATAATAACACCTGAAGGTAAAGCTCTTTCATACACCTTTAGTGTAAACTATGATCCAAACCCCCATAAGGTAGCATCAGATATAGAGGGGATATTGTCTAAAGCCTATGGAGAGAAGGCTATGAGAGAGATTGATAAGGAGGAAGCTAAAAAGATTTTACAGGAACTGCTAAGTTAGAGTTTAAGCATTAAAAATAATTTAGATGATGAAGTCCTCGATCACGGATAAATAGTGTGAAGACGGCGGGGTTTACTACTGACACTACACTAACTTACTTTTTCTCTCTACAAATACTCTTCAGTACACTTTCAATTATCTCCAACCCTTTATCAATAAGTTCTCTAGTTATTACTAGTGGTGGGGCTATTCTTAATGTTGAAACTCCAGCACCTATAACGAGTACTCCACGCTTAAAACACTCATTAATTACGTATGATAGCTCTTTAACTGCAGGCTCCTTTGAATCCTTACTACGTACAAGCTCAACCCCTATCATTAAACCCTTACCTCTAACATCACCTATAATCTCTAATTCCTCCTTCAACTCATTAAATCTCTTCTTAATGTATTCACCAAGTTTTATAGCTCTCTCTAGTAACTTCTCTTCCTCGATTACCTCTATAACCTTCTTAGCTACTACGCATGCTATAGGGTTACCACCAAATGTTGATGCATGACTGCCCTTAGGTAAAGTCATAACGTCCTCTCTGCCAATAATAGCTCCTAATGGTAAACCTGAAGCTATACCCTTAGCTGTCGCTATTATGTCGGGTACTACATTCCAATGCTCAATAGCATACCATTTACCACTACGTCCATTACCGGACTGTACTTCATCAGCAACCAGTAGTATTCCATATTTTTCAGTTAACTTTCTAAGTTTCTGCCAACACTCCTTAGGGGGATCTATGTACCCACCTTCACCAGCAATAGGTTCAAAAAATACTGCACAAACTTCATCAGGTGAAATATACTTTTTTAGAATCCACTCCTCAATAAAATCTATACACCAACAATTACACTCAGGATACTCAAGTTTAAATGGACATCTATAACAGTAAGGGTATGGTACATGCTCTACACATGGTAGTAACGGTGAAAAGTATTTCCTCTGTACAGGCTTACTTGAGGTTAGAGATAGTGCACCCATAGTTCTACCATGGAATGATCCTGAAAAAGCTATAATGTATGGTCTTTGACCCTTAAAATACCCTCTAGCAATCTTTATAGAACCCTCTATAGCTTCAGCACCACTATTTGTGTAGAAAACTTTCTTCCTAAAACCTCCCGGAGTAATCTCCACAAGTTTTTTAGCTAGTTCTACAGCCTCCTCGTAGTAGAAGTCTGTTAGAGAGTAGTGTAGCAGCTTCTTACTCTGCTCCTCTATAGCTTTAACTATTTTAGGATGACAGTGACCAACATTTAACACTGCTAAACCAGAGTTAAAGTCTATATAGAG
>DQVH01000100.1 GCA_015661855.1 Desulfurococcales archaeon | reverse complement strand
TAATGGTGAGTTCTCTCTAAACCTACCACCCGGTAGATACATAGTTAGAGTAGATTATGAAGGCTATACTAGTGTAGTTAGAGAGGTAGTGTTAAACCGTAACGTAATGTTGGAGTTTAAGCTTAAACCAACAATACAAACGGTTATAACTAGACTTGTAATGTCAAATCTAAACTACATTATAGTGGTAGTTGTAGGTGTAATTGTAGGAGTAGTATTCATTAAGTATGTTAAGCCGAAACTTAAGAGGAGAAGAGAGATTAGTGAGGAAGAGCTCTTCGAAGAACTCTACTCTACAGCATAAGGTATTATTGGGTTTCAGTAGTAACCATACTTGGAGGCCTACCTGTATATGGTGTGGCGTATAAGGCTAGTTATAGATGATGGTAACCCATACTACCAAATGGCACTCGATGAAGCACTATTAATTTTACGCTCAGTAAATGTAATACCTGATACACTAAGACTATACGTATTCAACCCTTCAAGTGTAAGTATAGGGTACTTTCAGTCTCTTAAGAGAACCGTAAATATAGATCAAACTGTAAAACTGAATATACCTATTGTTAGAAGGATTACTGGTGGTGGTGCAGTATACCATGATGTTAATGGTGAAATAACATACTCTTTAGTGTCAACACTTGATAGAATACCACACGATATTGCTGAATCATACAGGTTTATAACTATGGGTGTAGTTTATGCAGCAAAATATCTAGGTGTAAATGCAGAGTTTAAACCAGTAAATGACGTAGTAGTTGATGGTAGAAAGTTTTCTGGTCAAGCACAGATTAGGAGGAGGGGTACAGTTTTACAGCATGGAACATTCATGTACGCTACAAACCTAGACATACTAGCATCAGTACTTAGAGTACCACAAGTAAAACTTAGAGATAAGGGTGTATCATCGATAAGGGAGAGAGTTACAACAATAAGTGAAGTACTAGGTAGAAGAGTTAGTAGAAGTGAAGCTATCGAGGCATTAAAGTATGGATTCTCAAAAGCACTAGATGCAGAACTATACGAGGATAAACTGAAACCAGTAGAAGTAGAGTTAGCGAAAAGTCTAGAGTGGAAGTATAGATCGAGAGAGTGGCTTGAACTAAGACCTTAAAGTGGTGTAGTACATGAGTAGAAGTATAAGTATCGTTAAGTATCTAAAGGTTCCCGGAGGTAAACTATTAGAGGTAGAGTTGATAATCGATACCAACACGCGTACTATTAAATCACTGTATATTACAGGTGACTTCTTCGCATACCCACCGGAAATAGTTGATGAAGCTGAAAGAGCGGCTAAGAATACTAGATTAGACTATAAACTTGTAGATAGAGTGCTAAGTATACTATCTAAAGGTGAACTACACGGTATAACATTAGATCATGTAAGAAAGCTACTAAGAGAAGCAGTAAATGAGGGTTTAAAGTCTACTAGCTCTAAATAGTATTCTCTCACGTTAGATTAGTTAAGCAAGTATTTTATTTAGGATTTCCACCTCTCTATCCCAATACTTTCTTAGAATACTCATACTTGGATAATTGTATATTGGCCCTTTAGGACTCTCATTATAGTATGGTCTATTACAGTTGGGACACCCAGATGTTAAGAGAGCTCTCATCAACTCCTCCTCACCAACTACACTTACGACTTGTCTACTAAGTTTCAGCTCTGAACCCTCACTCTCCACGACATATTTTGATGGGCTAATACCCTGCTTTAAAAGATAGTTTACTACTTGGAGTAACCTATACACGGTTAACTCTGGTCTCATACAGTTCCTAAGGGAGACTCCTTTTACTGGAGTATATGCGAATAATGCTACTTCAGCACCTAGACTATACAGGTACTCCATTGTCTTAATAGTCTCTCTAACACTCCCACCTAAACCTACTATTAAGTGTACTGTTACCATACGATTCCCAAATACCTCTACAGCTTTAGAGATAAACTTAATGTATGTATCCCACGTGTAAGGTTTTAAAACATCCTTAAACACTCTTGGTGTAGTAGCATCTAAACCTACACCTAAACGTTCAACACCTAAACTCTTAAACAGTTTAAGATAGCTTATAGCTATAGGTGTTGTACAGAGGGATATGGGTATACCTATACTTTTCAATCTACTTATAGCTTTTAATGCTTCACCTACAAAATTACTCTTTATAACTGTTTGATAGCATATTCTCTTGAATACACGCTTCCTAGATAGAGTGTTAACTAGTAAATCCAGGTCTATAGTGGGCCATACAATTCTACTGAGAAAACTCCTTCTAACACCACTATTACTAGATGATTGTGTACAGAATCTACACTTTGCTAGACACCCCTCTCTAGAATACTGTAGTATATATGCTGTTGTAGGGTATACTCCTCCAGATACAACACCGCTCTCTAAACCTAAAGCGATTAATGTTCCTAGGGATACTCTAACCTTCAAACTACTACCCAAAACTACCAGTACTATTAGGAGTTACTTTATATTTCCGATTCCAACTATGGTTGTTGAGGGCTAGTTTGTGAGCGTTATAGCATTTATACCGTCAAAACACTATGTTGCACTTAGTATTACAGGTTTACAATGTGAACTACTATGTTCACACTGTAAAGGTAGATATCTTAAGGGTATGATTCCAGTACTATCACCTAGAGAACTCTACTATAAAGTGTTAGATTTATGGAGTAAAGGTGTTAAAGGTATTCTAGTTAGTGGTGGTTTTACAAGGCGTGGATGTCTACCCTTAACCCCTGAATACTTAAAGGCTATAAGGATGTTGAAGGAGGATACCGGTATTGTAGTAAGTGTTCACCCAGGTTTAACTAGTAAACACGTTATTGATTGTCTTTGGAGTTCACATGTAGACTTTATAGACTTTGAGATACCACCATCAAATAGGTATCTATGGGAGATTAGAAATCTAAAGCAGTACTGTACCGAAATGTACATAGAGCTACTATCATACACATTAGATAGTTATAGTAGAGAGTTCATTATACCACACATTATAGTTTCATCTAAAGCTTCAACACATAGAGAGGAGTTAGAGGTAATTCGTAGAGTTTGCGAGCTTAAACCAGTAAGAATAGTATTACTCATAGAGATACCACTATATAGTAGAGAGGTCAACATTAGTAGAGCTATAAATGCAATTAAGTATACTAGGTCAATATTTAGTGGAGAAGTAGTATTAGGATGTATGAGGCCACACTGGATAAAGAGTGTCATAGACCAAACAGTTATTACTAGTAACCTTATAGATAGAATAGCGGTACCACAAAAACAGACTATAGAAAAGTATAATCTTAGAGTAGTCTATGCATGCTGTAGTATACCATTAAAGTACTTAAAAATGTTTCCTCAAAGGTGACTCTAGAGAGTGACATGTACACTTGATCTACACATTCACACAGTATACTCTGATGGAGTAGTAGACCCACTTAACGTAGTTAAGTATGCTAAAAGAGTAGGACTAAATGGAATCTCAATAACAGATCATAATACACTACAGGGTTCACTAAGAGCACTAGAAGCTGTAAAGAGTTTAAAGCTAAAAGAATTCATAGTGATACCCGGTATAGAGATTACAACAGAGTATGGCCACATACTAGTATATGGACTTACAAGTATTAGAAGATTCACTACAGTAGTAGAGTTAATCGATATAGTTAGAGAGGAGAATGGCATTATAGCACTAGCACACCCATACGGTAAACTACTCTTCCTACCATATAGAGCAGTAGAAACACCAGAGATAATTAGAAACATTGATGCAATAGAGATTGTTAATGGTAAAACACCACCAATAAGTAATAGGAGGGCTAGAGAGCTAGCACTAAAACTTCAAAAACCAGGTATAGGTGGTAGTGATGCACATACACTAACAGAGATAGGTACAGTGAGAACAGTAGTGGAAGGCAACGTATCAACACTAGATGAAATATTGGAAGCTATTAGGAGAGGATGGTGTAGTGTAGAAGGAGAGAGAACACTAGCAGAAATAGTAGCATCGACAGTAAAAAGACACATACAAAAACTACTACACTACACATTCTGTAAACGTAGGTATGAATTCTAGGTGGAATGAGAGTACATAACATACCACTATGATATTAGGCTAGTAGAAGGTAAATACTCAAATAGGTCTTCCAGTTTAAACTTGATTTTCTAGTTCCCAGTCTACACCTACCACTCTAACCATCTTGAGTATATTCTCTAGTGTTGGCTTCCGTCTAACCCTCGATACTAGCTGTTTTAATTCTGGATGTTCACGTAGTATTATTTTCACTGCTTTCTCAAACACCTTTCTACCTTCAGAGTTTAATACGTCGTGTGAGAAGTACTCCTCATACTCTACTATGAGCTTTCTTAATAGTCTATACGCCTCCCGTTGTAAACTTCCACACATTACCTTTAGACCACTAACATTCTTTAGGGTATTAGCTTTATAGTTTTAACTGTGTATTTTCTAAGTCTATCCTCTAATACCTCTACACCTATACCTGGCTTTGTAGGTACAGTTATTGTTCCATCACTATTTAGAGTCCATGGTGGTTCAACTATATCTTCCACATAGTATCTATTACTCGCTGAGATATCGTTAGGGTATTTAACGTTTGGTAGTGTAGCTAATGCTACAAGAAATGCTCTCCCAATACCTGTTTCAAGCATTCCACCAATCCATACTGGTATACCGACAGTCATACAGAAGTCGTGTATTCTAAGTGACTCCATTATACCACCTACTCTACCAGGTTTAATATTTATTATTGTACAGCTACCAAGCTTGTATGCTGATTTAGCATCGTTAATAGACTTAATACTCTCATCAAGACATATAGGTGTCTTAATGAGCCTCTGTAGTACTGCATGGTCTACTAGGTCATCGTAGTGTAGTGGCTGCTCAATCATCTCTAGATTATACTCATCTAAACTCTTAAACACTCTATAATCACTTAAAGTGTATGCAGCATTAGCATCCACCTGTAATGGTGTATTAGGATACTCTCTTCTAACTCTACAAACTACATTAACATCCCATCCAGGTTTAATCTTGATTTTAACCCTCCTATAACCTTGATCTAGATAGTACTCTATTGCTTTAAGTAGTTCATCAATACTACTCTTGATACCTATACTAACACCACATTCTACTCTACTCCTTACACCACCAAGAACACTATAGAGTGGCATATTGAGTTCTTTAGCGTATAAATCCCATAATGCCATTTCAATTCCAGCTTTAGCCATATTATGCCCCCTAATAGGCTTAACTATATCACAGAATGTTTTTGGGTGATCTATCTCTCTACCCCTAATCATCGGTACAATGTAGTCTTTAACTATGTGTATTGCTGTATCGATAGTCTCATAGGTATACCATGGCCCACTACCAGATACTATTTCACCCCAACCTGTATTGCCATTCTCATCAACAACTTTAACTACTACAGTCTCCCTCCTCCATATAGTACCAAAGCTTGTTGTAAAAGGCTCCTTCAACTCTACAGCTATACGGTATAACTCTAGAGACTTAATAATCACGGTGTATCACCTCTAAGTATACTCTCTAAATCCCTCCTCCATAACACATAGAATCCCCTATAACCTTCAACAACATAGTCTACTACTAGATATCCTCTACTAAGGTATGTTTGGAATATACTTCTCGTAACTTTCCTCCATAGTCTAGCTAGTTCAATGTTTTTCTCACGTATTTCATTAATACTCCATGGTATTTCAACTAGAATTATATCGTCCTTTAAGTCTAAATGGTATCTTACTGGTACTCTAAATCCAGACTTATCCACTACTGTTTCTATTGCAAACTGTGCACCCTTATCTAATAGTTTTTCCAGTTTTGGTGGTGGCAGTCTACCTTTAAGTCTTAACTCTACTCTTCTACTCCTAATCCACCATTCAGCTTTAAACCTATCACTATCCAATCCCAGATTAGACTTTAACGCCATATAGCCATAGTAGTTTACATAGTATCTTCTAATAATTGCTCCAAGCTTTACTATATTGAATTTGGCGTTTAAACTTTGTAGAGGGTCATAAGTCCACACTATTAAGTCTAAACCCTGCTTTAAAACGTAATCTCTTTGAGCAAGCTTAATATGGTATCCTAACCCTCTAAATCTAGCATTGGGTACTACACCTAGCATGTGTGAGTAGTGTACTAGTCTACCATCGTATAATCCTAGAAAGCTAAATATGAATCCTAGAGGTCTACCATTCTCATCGTATGCTCCTAAAACCAAACCACCATGATCGTTTGCTGCTATAAGTACATGGTATGGTGTAATCTCACTAGGATCAAGCATACCCCATACCTCAACTTGAACTTTCATTAAATCCCTATACTCCTTAGGTGATCTAGGCTTCCTAATGGTAATTAGCTTAGTTTCACCATTACACTCTAACCTAACAACTCTATGTATTGAGAAGTCATTCATAACCAGGTCAACCTTAAAGTATAATCCTTAATTACACCTTATAAGTTTTACAGTATGGTGTAGAGTGAACGTATACAGTACTCTAAGGTGGTGTATAAGGTATGAGTGTACTTAGCGTATTTAGTGAGTACACTAGTATACTTAGGAGTACAGGTTTTAGAGGGCTTACATTTATCAACTCTAGTGACTTTGACGGTACAGTAGTAGAGCTACTATCCAACTGTAACTACGATAGAATACTAGTTGTAACTAGTAGTGAGTTGGGGAGTAAACTCTCAAAACTAATATGTGATAGTAGAGTTTTAATAGCGAAATACTCTGATGTTAATAGACTTCTAGGTAGTGAATACGATGTAGTAATAGTAGCTGTAACTGGCTCTCTAAGACCAAACCTAGTAGCAGCTGTTGGTGAAATGGTTAAAGGTGGTGGAGTACTAGTACTACTAACTCCACCACTAGACAAGTGGAATCCAGGCTTTATAGGTGGTAGAGGTGTATACAAGGACTACCTCGTCCACAGAATTAGTGAATGTAAGAATCTACTCTGGATTGATGTAGACTTACGTAAGGTAAGATCATTCAATGTACTAAGGAATGTAAGAGCATCGTATCCTCCAAAACCTAAAGATTTTAAGTCTCGAAGGGGTATACCTAGAACACTACTAGACTTAGCTATAAATATTGATCAAGCTCAACTACTAGAGGAGTTTGCAGGATTCATACGTGGTAGAGCTAGATCATTTACAGTTATAGGTGATAGGGGTAGGGGTAAGAGTGCACTAGTAGGTTTAGCTTTAGCACTTACAGTATACTGGCGTATATGTGGACCAGTACAGGTTATAGCACCAGACATCTATAGTGTACAGAGCCTTATGAGGATGCTCGTTAAGGGATTGAATGCACTAAACATTAAATGTAAAGTTGTCGAGGTTAAC
>DQVH01000039.1 GCA_015661855.1 Desulfurococcales archaeon | reverse complement strand
CTCAGCAGTAATGCTCTTAAACAACTACTCCAACTCTACCCACTACTAGACAGGTATGTAAGAAGAATGAAACTGGTAATAAGTATTAACTAACACCACCAAACACTCTAACAACATCTACACTACCTCTATCGAAAACTTTTCAAAGACTCTAAATAGAAGCCTAATATACCACCTTAAACTGCAATTAGTAATCACACTATATATTTCTAAGTAACTGTTTAACATTTATAGTAGAAATTTTAATAGATTGTTCAAATCCTATTTGGGGTCTGTGTATGGTGGTTTAACATGGAGGTTAGTGAGGTACTAAAGGTTATTAGTGAGAAGAATATTAGATGGATTGATTTACAATTTGTTGATCTCCCTGGTAGACTGCAACACATTACTGTATCTGCTAGAGAAGTTGATGAAGAGAAGTTTAAGAGAGGTTTTGGTAAACTTGATGGTAGTAGTATTAAGGGGTTTAAGGGTATTGAGGAGAGTGATCTAGTATTAGTACCTATACCTGAAACATTCGCTATTATACCATGGAGTAATCCTAAAGCACCTACTGCAAGGTTTATTGTGAAAGTTTACGACACTTATGGTAAGGGTAGGTTTGTTAGGGATCCAAGGTATATTGCTGAGAGAGCACACGAGTACGCATTAGATCATGGATATATAGCCTATTTTGGCCCAGAGGTAGAGTTCTTCATATTCGATAAAGTTGAAGTTGATGTTACATCACCACAGTATAAGCAGAGTTACCGTATATACTCTAGGGAAGCCCCTTGGTGTAATGAGAGTCCATGTATAAGATTTAAGGAAGGATACTATCCGGTACCACCAATGGATAAGTTATGGCTTATACGTCAAGAGATAGCTGAAATACTAGAAGACTACTTTGGGTTTACTGTTGAAGCACACCATCATGAAGTAGCTACTGCAGGTCAGGGTGAAATAGATTTCAAATTTGATAATGCAGTTAAAACAGCAGATAACGTTGTTACATTTAAGTATGTTCTACGCAATATTGCAGCTAAGTATGGTATGGTAGCAACATTTATGCCTAAACCACTATACGGAGATAACGGTAATGGTATGCATACTCACGTAAACCTCTACGATAAAGTTAGAGGTGAAAATCTATTCTACGATCCAAACGATGAGTACGCTGAACTAAGCCAGCTTGGAAGATACTTTGTGGGAGGACTACTAGAACATGCTAAAGCGTTAGCGGCAATAGTTGCACCAACAGTTAATAGCTATAAAAGGCTAGTACCAGGCTATGAAGCACCAGTGTATATTGTGTGGAGTCGTGCAAATAGAAGTGCATGTGTACGTGTACCAGTATACCACAGGAATGATCGTAGGAAGAGAGTAGAGTTTAGACCACCAGATCCATCATGTAACCCATATCTAGCATTTGCTGCAATACTTGCAGCAGGACTCGACGGTGTAAAGAAGAAGATTGATCCGGGAGACCCAGTTGACGAAAATGTTTACACAATGCCAGCTGAAAAGAGGAGAGCATTAGGTATTGAACAGCTTCCTGGAAGCCTTATAGAGGCAATTTATGAGCTAGAATCAGATAATGAGTTTCTAAAACCGGTATTCCCTAGAGAACTACTAGAAACATACATAGAGTTAAAGAAGGATGAGTGGAGGCATGTAAACATGTACACTTCACCAATAGAAATATACCTATACCTAGATGTCTAACACTAACCCTTAATACACTTTAGAGGCTACAGTGCATCATAGCTTCACTATAATCTTTTATTCATATACTACCTTTTAAAGCCTGATAGCATCTGTGCAAACCTAATTCACTTGTGTAAGGAAAAACTATCTATGTAAACAGAGTATACTTTAACCTGGTGGTTAAGGGTATGAGTGAGAAGCGTAAGAGTGTAGAGGGGAAGCTGGAAAATGATGTCTCTAAGGATATTCTAGAGCTTAAAGGAGCTTTAACAGCAATAACGGAGTTTCTTAGAGACATAACTGGGCCACTAAAAGATATTATATCAATTATTCAATCATATATTGCTGGTGATAAACTCGGTAAAGACATTGCAAACTTCTATAGAAGCTTAAAGGAGTCAGGACTACCTGATGACATAATTAATGATTTTGTTAAAAGATACTATGATGAGAGAATAAACATAATGAAACTACTAGGTAAAATATTCGAGTATGGGAGAAAGGTTACACCATCAACTCCAGAAAAGGAGAAGGAAAAAGCTAGAGGGTAATACCAGTAAAGATGAAAAGTAATATTATATAGTGTAATTGAGTGGTATAGAGGATGTTGTGAGGAAACTTAGGAAACTTGAAGAGTTAACTAAACATCTAAATTCGAATATTAACTATTTAGTGAGAGTAGTTAGTGGGATGTTAGTGTTATTCTCAATACCTCTAGCCTTAGCTCTTAAAGCAGCTAGTAGAATGCTAAATACTATTAGTAAGTATGGTGTACTGGATGATGTGTCTAAAGCTTTTATTGAAGTTCTATGTGTTGAAGACGGGATAAGTATTAGTGGGCTTACTAGGAGAGTTAAAGAGGTTAGAGGTAGAGCTTCAAGAAGAATAATATCTGAAAGGCTGAAAATACTAGCTAGTAGTGGTATTGTGGTTTTAGAGAGGAGGGATAGTAGAGTTCTTGTAAAATTAAGTATTTAACTTTTAAGAGTTGAAGAGCTATGAGCATTAAGGAGAACATTAAGAGAATTAGAATAGTATTTACCTTCTTAAGCATAATATTACCTTTTATACTTCTATTAATACACCTTCTTAAATTGTATATTCAAATAAGACTGAAAATAGTGTTTTATGGGAGGATTTGGTTGTTTATGTTGAAGTGGAAGCTTACTAGAGCGGGATTACCTCCAACTCTAATTAACTATATTTGTAAGTGTTATCGGGATGACTTATCTACTATAATTAGGTTTAGTGGTCTTAAAAGTATATTAGATTTAATGAGAAAATAGTAAGTGTATGAGAGAGTTACTGTAATTGCTTTTCATGTGTGGGCTGATTGTAGGTTGAGTATCATTAGAGTGTTTAAGTATTTCGGTATTTCACTAGTTGATTCAAGGAGGAGTGTAAGAGTATTAGCTGCTAGTAGGAGTGGTTTATTCATAAGCTTTCTAGTAGTGGTATTATCCTCAGTTACTGTTGGAGCAACTATTACAATACTTCTTACTAGTAGACTGTTACCCTTAATTCAGGTGGAATTTATTAATGTACCTGTTAGTGGACTTCTATTACTTGCATCAATAACTGCTTTTATAATCTTAGGTTTAGGTTACTGGGTTGTTGGTGGACTGTTAATACATATCTCATGTAAGCTACTTGGAGGTATTGGTAGACTTGAGGATACGCTTATAGCACTCTCACATTCATGGGTACCATTGTTTCTTTTGGCACTAATACTACCAATACTTATACTTTTAAACCCAGTTATATCAGTGGGAGTGTACATTCTCGTACTTTTAGTCCTCACCATGTGGGGTTTAATACTAGCTGTATGTGCTCTATCAGAGGTACATAGGTTTAGTGTTATTAGAGCTGTATTATCGATGGTTATCATACTTATATTAGTTATGTTACTAGCTTTATTCGTAATACTATTGAATGTAACGGTAACTATTGAGAGTATTAAGTTTTAATTTTTGGCAAGTATGATAGATCTATATTTTTAGGCTCGTAGTCAGCTAGTTTACCCTCTAAGTACTCTAGATACCCTTGCATGTCTAGTAGTCCGTGGCCACTTAGATTGAATAGTATTGTTACTTTCTCTCTCCTCTTTTTAGCCTTTAATGCTAAATCTATTACAGCTTTTACTGCATGAGCTGATTCTGGTGCTGGAACAATACCTTCTGCTAAAGCGAATATATGTGCTGCTTTAAAGACTTCTCTCTGACCGTAAGCTACTGGTTTAACTATACCTTTACTTACTAGTAGTGATAGTGTTGGTGCACATCCATGATATCTTAAGCCACCAGCATGTATTGGTGGTACACTATACTTATGCCCGATAGTATACATTTTTAGTAGTGGTGTTAGTCTAGCTGTATCTCCATAGTCGTATGTGTATACTCCTCTAGTTAGTGTAGGGCATGCCTTTGACTCTACAGCAATAAACTCTATACTACTTTTACCCTTCAATTTATCCTTTATGAAAGGGTATGATATACCAGCGAAATTACTTCCTCCACCAACACATCCTACAATGTAGTCTGGGTATTCACCAATAATCTCCATTTGCTTTTTAGCTTCAAGACCTATAATTGTTTGGTGTAGTAGTACATGGTTAAGTACACTACCTAGACAGTACTTACTATTATCATTATTCATTACATCCTCTATAGCCTCACTTATAGCTATACCTAGACTACCTGGGTTATCCGGATCTTCACTTAGAATTCTCCTACCAAAACTAGTTATACTACTAGGGCTTGGATACACTTCTGCACCATAGAGTTCCATTAGTATTCTACGGTATGGCTTCTGTATGTAGCTACTTTTAACCATAAACACTCTCACTTTAACATTGAATATTGCTCCAGCTAGCGATAGAGCTGTACCCCACTGTCCAGCTCCAGTCTCGGTAACTACTCTTTCAACACCTTCAACCATGTTGTAGTATACTTGTGCAATAGCAGTATTTAGTTTATGACTTCCAGTAGGGTATACACCCTCATACTTATAGTATATTCTTGCTGGAGTATCTAGTATCCTCTCTAGTCTAACTGCTCTAACAAGTGGTGTTGGCCTACCAAGTTCAACATAGACTTCTCTAACATCTTCAGGTATCACTATATACTCTTCACTACTAAATTCCTGTCTAACAAGCTCTCGTGCAAAAAGTTTCTCAAGAAGATGTTTTTCTATAGGTTTACCGTTTGGTAGTATTGGTGGTGGAATTTCACAACCTATCTCATGTAAAATATTATACCACTTGTTTGGTGTTAAATCGGGGTTCAAGAGTACCCTTATAGACTTTAAATCCATTGGTGCATTAAAACCACCAGTACCACAGTTATCCCACTATGATATAAAAGTGTAACCTATGGAGTAGTATTTATAAGTTGTATCAGTCAGCCGCCACCTCTTCATACTTTAAGATCCGTAGTGGTCGGTAACGTTCATCACCTAGTAAGTATTGTAGTATACACGTACATATCCTTATCTACTATACACTATTAACATGATTATCATGTATAAGTTGAGTTTAATAGCTTAGTATAGGAGGGTTTAAATAGTATTCTCCTTTAGAATGGTGTAGTAGAGGGTGTAGCATTAGAATTGAAAGCTCCTGGAAAGACTTAAACTCTAGGTGTATACGGTTATGTCGTGGACGTGGGTTGCTCAATCCATTAGGAGAGTTGTAAGAGATGGTGGTATTGTAGGGAAGGTAGCAGCATTATATATTGCAGCAGGGTATGATGTTAAATTAAACTATGAAACTCCAGTAGGTAAGTTAGGATTTCTAGCTAGAAAGCGTGGTGAAGCTATAGCTGTAGACGTATACAGTAATATAAAGGATGTTAGTGAAGATTCACTAAGAAGTCTAGTTGAGAAAGCTAAACATGCTAATGCTAAGCCAGTACTAGTAATATATGGTTCACTGAGAATACCTAGAGAGCTAGCTGAACTAGCTAGAAAGTTTAATGTAAAACTTAAACGTGTAAAACCATATAGTAAGATAAAACCACACTAATATTAGCTAGAGGTTTATAATACCCATGGGTAAAAGGTTTAATCTTAAAGATTTAAGGTTTAACCCTAGACCACCACCAGTTAAGGGTGGTAGAGAGTTTTCACGAGACTACTATGAAGCATTCTATAAGATAGAGGATGTATTTAGCCATTACGTACTAGGGAATATAGACTTCGATCATGCAGTAAAATCATTAAATTATGCAAGATACGCTATAATACCTAAACTAGGATACCCTAAGGATGTAAAGGAGGAGTTACTGAGGGTATACGATGAAGCAGTTAAACTACTCTACCGTTTAAGGTCTAGAGATAAGGTTAAAGAGTGGCTACTAAGTAATGGCCCTCCAAGAGAGGCTAAAGTTAAATCACTAACAGATTTCATGTAGAATCTACTAAACCACACCTTAGAGCATCCCTAATAATCCTCTTAGCGATATCCCTAGACTTAGTTCTAACTATAACTATACTACCGTAGGATTCTACATTTAAACCTTTAAACCTACTAAGTAAACTATTAAGTTCAGGTTTATTCCTTAACGGTATTACATAGTATCCTTGAGGATCACGTTTAGAAATAATACTCTTAATAATGCTATCAATTATGTAGCCCTTAACCATAACCAAACACACCTCTAATATTTAATGGATGATGTTTGAAAACTTAACTTTACCCTTAAGCTCTAGTTTAAAGTGTATAGGTTAACCTCTACTTTAAGACTACACATTTTACGGGAATACGGTTACCTAGTAGTTGAGGGGTGAGGGTTGAGTTCTAGTTTGGAGGTTTATGTTGGTACTTCTGGATGGCTTTACGATTGGAATCCTAAAGGTAACTTTGAATGGTATGTAGAGAATTCAGGTTTGAATGCTGTAGAGCTTAATGCATCATTTTATAGATTCCCCTATCCTAACCAGGTAATCTCATGGGCTAGAAGGAGTAAGGGTATTAGGTGGAGTGTAAAAGTGCATAGATCCATAACCCATTTGAGAAGATTATCTGTGAAAGCTCTAGATGTTTGGAGGAAATTTTATAATCTATTTAAACCTCTACATCAATATATAGATTTTTATCTCTTCCAGCTTCCACCAACTTT
>DQVH01000149.1 GCA_015661855.1 Desulfurococcales archaeon | reverse complement strand
TCGATGAAACAGCTAAACACATTATAGCATACATTTTCGATGCATGGATTAGAGTTATGTCACCCTATACACCATTCTTTGCTGAGGAAATGTGGGAGAGAATAGGGGGAGAGGGATTCGTAGTTAATGCTTTATGGCCTAAAGTTGAAGAAGAACTTTACAATGCGGAAGCAATACTAGCTATGGAGTATACTGATAGACTAATAAATGATATTAGGGAGATTGTTCGAGTTCAAAGAAGGAAACCTAGGAAGGTAACAATACTTGTAGTTAAACCTAACGAGTACAACGAGTTGAGAAAAGCTATTGAATACTTTGAGTTAGGTAAGCCTATGAAGGACTTTGTAAGAGAGTATATATCGAAAGCTAAAGATAAACGTATAGCAAGTACCAAGGCGGTACAATTATTCAAATTTGTATCAACACTACCCCCACAGTTAAGAACTCTAATAATGAAGACAGGTATTGACGAAAAGAATGTTATAAGGGAGCTAAGTGACTGGATAAAAGTACAAATTGGAGCTGAAATCGAAACATATTATTACGATGAGGTAAAAACATACATTAAAGATAAGAGAAAACTACCTCTACCATTAAAACCAGCAATATACATAGAATTTTAAACACATAATACTACTATACTACGTTTTCACCGGCAACCCTAAACCACTTCAACGTAAATCTACCAGAGCCAATGAGCTAAAGATTTTCAAGGGAGAAACAAGACAATTGCCTTTACAAAATGAGAGCGCCATAGAAACTTATATACGGACTAAGAATACAAAAACCTTAAAATACTATGAACAGTGCGATCATTACTCGATACCATAAACTCGTATATGGGATTCCGCATAAGCTAGACTAGTGGTTTCCCGGAAAATATAGGTCACCATAATTACTCTAAGGTGTAATATAATGTTCTATGGCGAGTTAATTAGAAAACCCTTAGAAATTGATAAGATAGTTAGAGAGTTAACTTTAACAGCTACTAATAAGGGTGGTGGTGCACTAGTTATGTTTCTAGGCTTTGTTAAGGGGGTCGTAGATGGTACTGAGGTTAAAGAGTTAGTTTATGAAGCACACGAAGTATATGCGTCCAAGAAATTAAAGGAGATAGCTGAAAGCTATAAGCATATTAAGGGAGTAATAGACGTCATAATATACCATAGAATAGGGAATTTAAAGCCTGGAGAACCAACAGTATACATATTCGTTACAGCTACAAATAGGAGAATAGCGTTTAATGTAGCATCAGAAGTATTAGAGAGAGTAAAACGTGAAGTACCAATATTTAAACTTGAAAGGAGAAGTAATGGTGAATACTGGATTGTAGGTGATAGTAAAAGAGTTAAAAGAGAAAGTATTAAGTAAAGGAGATCCAACAAATACAAATTTAACCTTCAACACGCCCTTACATATTTCAGCCTACCCTAATTCCACCTCTACTAAAGAGCACGGATTATTTAACAAAAAAACTTAAATAGTATAAGCAGATTTGTATGTGATGAAATACATGGTGGGAGGTATGTGTATTCACTAAAAGTAGCTTGAGAGGGATAAAACTCCCCCTATCTAGTAAGACTGAGCCCATGAGTATAGGGTGTGGGCGATGAAGATTAGATTTGCTTTACCGAAAGGCTCCTTAGAGTTAGAGACATTTAAGTTTCTCGAAGAAGCAGGGTATAAACTGGAAGGTTATGAGAGGTCGTATAGACCTGAAATTAATGATCCAGATATCAAAGTTAGAATACTTAGACCACAGGAGATACCTAGACTTGTAGAGGAGGGATTCTACGATATCGGTATTACGGGGATAGACTGGGTTATAGAGACTAAAGCTGATGTTGAAGTACTTCAAGATCTAGAGTATGGTAAAGTTAAATTAGTATTAGCTGTAAGTAAAGAGTGGAGAAATGTAAATAACTTTGAAAATCTACTAAAGAAAACTTTAGAAGAGAAGGGTACATTAATAATTTACACAGAGTATTTAAATATTTCATGTACGTGGATAAGTAGTCAAAAATCTTATAGGAGGTTGTTTGGTGAATCGGAACCTCAAGTAATTACACCATGGCTAAAGAAGGGTACGAATAGTAAGGTAAGGATATATCTTAGCTTTGGTGCAACCGAAGCTAAACCACCTGAAATAGCTGATGCAATAATCGATGTAACTCGTACCGGAGTTACTCTTGAAAGGAATAATCTAAAACCTATCGAGGTAATACTTGAATCCTCAGCACACCTTATAGCAAATAAGAATTCACTAAGAGACCCCGTAAAAAGAGAGAAAATACTAGACGTACTTAGTCTCCTTAAAGGAGTTGTAGAAGCACGAAAGAAACTACACATATTCATTAATGTTAAAGAAGAGAATTTAAGTAAGCTAATACCTTTACTTCCAGCACTAAAAGGTCCCACAATTAGCCCATTATCTAAGAAGGGTTGGTATGCTGTAAATACAGTAATAGATGAAAAATCGTTTCTCAAAATCCTACCATTATTAAGAAGGTATGCTCAAGGGCTAGTAGTTCACAAACCAAGACAAGTACTACCACTAGATGAGATAGCATGCTTCGATCAAAAACAGTAAACTAAACATAATACCATGGGGAGTACTATGAAAGCCTGTAATACTAGTATTCAACACACTCAAGAGCAAGAATACAAGCCCGGTATAAGCTTAATTGAGGCATCACGCTACATAAGGGCACCTCCAGAGAATATAATAAAGCTAAACGCTAACGAGAACCTCTTTGTACCACAAGAATTCATGTTATCTATTGCTAAAGAGGCCATAGAAGAAGTAGATTACAGATTATACCCTAATGGCCTAGTAGATGAAGTATGTGAGAAACTAGCAAACTACCTAAAAGTTGATAAAGATAACATACTCCTAGGCTGTGGTTCAGATCAACTAATCGACTTATTAATGTTAACTTTTGGGAGGAGCGGTGTTACCACAATACATCCAACATTCACATACTATTATTACAGGTGTAAATTACACGGTATACCCTACAGGTACACTGTGTTCAATAGAGATTTAACAGTAAACACTCATGAGCTAAGTAGAATCTTAGAAAAGTCAAGTATGTTCATACTATGTAATCCAAATAATCCATTAGGCCATGTAGTTTCAGAAAATATCATTAGGGAAATTGCTGAAACCTTTAAAGGTATAGTAGTCTTAGATGAAGCCTATGCTGAATTCTCCACGATACAACTTCATAAACTCCCTCTAGAGCTAAATAATGTTATTATTGTAAGAACGTTCTCAAAATCATTCGCAGCTGCAAGTATAAGATTAGGCTATATAGTTGGACCAGCAGAAGTAATAAATACTATTAGGAAGTTCCAGCAACCATATCCAGTTTCTGGATTTTCACTAAAATTTGCATCACTACTACTTGATAGAATAGAATACTTTAGGAGAGTATGGAATGAAGTTAAGAGAGTTAGAGACTGGTTCTACAAAGAGTTAAAAAAGTATAGTAAACTACATGTTTTCCCGTCCCAAGCAAACTTTGTATCCTTCGGGTGTAATATTGAGTGTGAAAGAGTTAGTAGTGAACTTTTAAAGAGAGGCTACATTGTTAGAGTATTCAGTAACATACTAGGGTTTAAATGCTTAGTTAGAGTAACACTTGCACCTATAAGTATACTCAAGGGGTTCATTAAAGCCCTTACAGAGGTAGTAAACTAGCATGTATAAATCATTAACAACACCTCAGGGAGTAGTACTCTATAGAAGTGATATCAAGTATCGAATTGAAAATGTAGATGCAATAGTATTTGATGTTGATGGAACATTAGTAAACACACTAAACTCCTACAATAAAGCTATATATTACACGGTAAACTTCTTTCTAAAAACACTCACTAACATAACTATTCCAGAACATTTAGTAATGGAGACTATACATAAGCTTAGACTAACTGGTGGATTTAATAATGACTGGGATACAACATATGCTATAATTATGGGCGTTTTAAGTACACTAGATATTAATAGCCTTAGTAGAATTGCTAAAACACTAAGTGAAAGAGGCATACCTTCACAGCCAGCTATACAGGTTGAAAGTATAGATTTCATAAGTGGATTAGAAAATGTTGTCAACTCTGTAGATAGTAGAGGTATAGCTTCTATTGAGGAGTGGATGAGGGGGTTACCAAAAGTAAAGTGTGAATACCTAATGAGAATAAGTAAGCTCCTTAAATACCCAAATGGAATCGATGAAAGCCCTCTAGTACAGATATTTAATGAATACTACTATGGCTCAAAACTCTACTCTAAACTTACAGGACGTCAACCTATTTTAAATGTTAGTAGAGGGCTAATAGAGTGTGAAGAGCTAATTGTTAAAGAGGAGACACTTAGACTTCTCAAAGATAAAACTAGAGGTAAACTTGGTATCGTTACAGGTAGATCTAGAATTGCTACAGAACTTGTTCTCAAAAGTATACTAAAGAAGTTCTTTAAGCCTAACGCACTTGTATTTATTGAGGATCTTACTAAAGGTATGCATAGACATAGCTACAACACCATTTCTAAACCCAACCCCTATACTTTAAGGTATTGTCTTAAAGTACTTAAACCGTATAAGTATGCTATGTATTTAGGTGATTCAGTTGAAGACGCTCTCATGGCTAAAAGGGTAAATTGTGAAGGAGAGTTAATTTTCGTAGGAGTTTACCGCTATACAATCAATCCTGAGAGTACAATTAAAGTTTTTATGAAATTGCACGTTCCAGTAATAATTCCAACAGTTAATGAGCTAGCAATACTCATGGAGGGATCATTGTGAGGAAGGGTGTTGCTGAAAGGAAAACTTTAGAGACACATGTTAGGGTTGAGTTGAGATTAGACGGCTCAGGTATACATAATGTTAAAACGCCAATACCATTCTTAAACCATATGTTGAAAACCCTATGCATACATAGCTTAATGGATTTAACGGTTGAAGCTAAGGGTGATCTAGTACACCATATTGTTGAAGATACAGCTCTAGTTCTCGGAAGAGCTCTGGGCATGGCATTAGGGGATAGAACTGGTATAAAGAGGTTTGGTTATATAAGGGTACCCATGGATGATTCTCTAGCTGAAGCAGCTGTAGACCTTATTGGAAGACCCTATGCAGTAGTAGATCTTAAGTTGACATGTGAGAGTATAGAGGGTTTAAACTCTAAACTTATGGTTCACTTTATTAGGAGCTTAGCATACTCTATACCAGCTACTATACATGTAAACGTCATCTACGGCTTTGATGAACACCATAAAGTTGAAGCAGCATTTAAAGCCCTAGCGGTAGCATTAAGGGAGGCATGGACTATAATAAACTTCCCAACTACAACTAAGGGGGTGTATATTTAGTGAAAATCTATGTAGCTAATACTGGTGTTGGAAACCTCTATAGCCTACTAACAGCGCTTAGAAAGCTAGGATGTGAAGTTTTAGTAAGTCTCTCACAAAGAGACATTAACGAAGCTGATGGAGTTATCCTACCAGGTGTTGGAAGTTTTGATAGTGCTTTAAAGAGGTTAGAGAAGGTAAAGCAGAAACTTATTGAGAAAGTAACTTCAGGAACACCACTCCTCGGTATATGTCTAGGATATCAACTCCTATTTGAAGCTAGTGAGGAGGGATCCTCTAAAGGCCTTAGTATATTTAAGGGTAGAGTTATAAAACTACCAAGTACAGTTAAAGTACCCCATATAGGCTGGAATACACTAGAAAATATTAAGCCAAGCCCTATAACTGAGGGTATTAAGAATGGAAGTTACGTTTACTTTGTACACTCATATTATCCTCAACCTACTGAACAGATAACTATTGCTGAAACATACTATGGTGTATGGTTTCCAAGTATTGCCGGGAAGAACAGTATATTTGGTGTTCAATTTCACCCTGAACGTTCAGGCCAAGTAGGTCTAAGAATACTCTCAAACTTTCTTAAGGTGGTCAAGAGATGATGGTGATACCGAGTATAGACCTAATGGGAGGTAAAGTTGTAAGACTTATTAGAGGAGACACCAGGTATCTAAGAGTATACCATGATAACCCTATAAGGCTTGCTGAAGACTTTATTGAGAAGGGTATAAAACTTATACATGTAGTTGATCTCGATGCTGCATTAGGTAGAGGAAGTAATAGAAATATAATTCTGAATATGGCTTTGAGTGGAATACCAATACAAGTTAGTGGAGGGATAAGAGACTTTGAGACTATAGCGTCACTCCTAGATTATGGTGTAAAAAGGGTAATTCTAGGAACACTAGTTTATAAACGTCCTAAACTATTTATGAAGGCTATAAACTACTTTGGTAGAGATAAAATAGGTGTTGCATTAGACTATAGGAGTTCAAGAGTTGTTGTTGGAGGGTGGAGGGAAAGCCTAAACCTATCTCCTATCGAATTAGCTACTCAACTTCAGAATGTTGGTGTGGAATGGTTAATAGTTACATCTGTTGAAAGAGATGGCACTCTTAAGGGTCCAGATACAACTACACTTAGTGAAATTAGGAGACGTGTTAGCATTAAGGTTATTGCTGCTGGTGGTATCTCATCGATATCTGATATTCTCACTCTTAAAGAGATTGGTGTTAACGGTGTCATTATAGGTAGAGCTCTATATGAAGGCCTAATTAAACTTGAAGAAGTGTTAGAGGTTGTAGGGGAATGCCATTAGCAAAACGTATTATACCATGTCTTGACGTTGATAAGGGGAGAGTTGTAAAAGGTATTCGCTTTAAATCCCTTAGGAATGTGGGGGATCCAGTAGAGTTAGGAATATACTATAGTTCTGAAGGTGCTGATGAACTAGTATTTCTAGATATATCAGCATCATTTGAGGGTAGAACGACGATGATTGATTTAGCTAGGAGAGTAGCCGAAAACATTACAATACCATTTACAGTAGGTGGAGGTATTAGGAGCATTGAGGATGCAAGAAAACTATTAATGAATGGTGCTGACAAGATATCAATAAATACACTAGCTGTTAAAAAACCAGAGACTATAAGGAAACTAGCATTAGAGTTTGGATCCCAATGTGTCGTAGTAGCTATAGATGCTAAACGTAACTATACATTAAACAGTAAAGCGAAGATATTTATTGATGAAAATGGTAGACCATTTTGGTTTGAAGTATACATATATGGTGGGAGAGTACCAACAGGAATAGACGCTATATGGTGGGCTAGAAAGGTTGAAGAACTAGGTGCAGGAGAAATACTATTAACATCTATAGATAGAGATGGTACAGGCTTAGGATACGATCTAACACTCATTAAGGGAGTTGTTGAAACAGTAAATATACCGGTTATTGCTAGTGGTGGTGCAGGTAAACCGGAACATATACTTGAGGCATTTAAGGTTGGTGCTGACGCAGCACTTGCTGCAAGTATATTCCATTATGGAAGGTATAGGATAAGGGAGATTAAAGAGTTCTTAAGGAAAGCAGGGGTAAGGGTTAGATTATGAAGGTTAAAAGCGCTATAGAGATAGACGAACTCGACTTTAAAAAGGGAAATGGGCTAATACCAGTAATAGTTCAAGAGTATTCTACTCGTAAAGTATTAATGCTTGCATACATGAACAAAGAGGCACTCATGAGAACGTTAGAGACAGGTATTGCACACTACTATAGTAGAAGTAGGAGAAAGCTATGGATGAAGGGTGAGACTAGTGGCCATATTCAGATAGTTAGAAGAATATTTGTAGACTGTGATAACGATACTATACTACTCCAAGTAGAACAGGTAGGAAACGCATGTCATACAGGTGAACATACATGCTTCCATAAAACACTTAAGGAGGGACAGAAAATACATGAAAAATTTAATGAACATATTAAGAAATTAATTAAGAAAGTATTTGAAGAATCTAAGACCGGAAATAAGTCTAACAGCTATTTAGGTAGCAAGTTACTACACTATCCAGAACTATATGAGTGGATTGCCGAGAAGATAGACGAAAATACACCAGATGACATAGATAAGGTTATTGCATTAGAAGGTTTAAGTATACCCATAGCACAACTTGTAGCATCAAGGAAGGGTAAACCCTTAATAGTAATGAGGAGTAAACAATCTGAAAGTAAAAATGGCGAACACATGTACATTCATAGTGTAAAGCATGGTGAGAAAGTGTTAATAATTGATACAACCATAAGTGATACACTAACCTCAATAGTTGATGAGCTAGTAGGGAGTGGTGTTAGGATAGCAGCTATAGTTTGTTTAATATCAAGTGAAAAATGTAGCAGTGAGAAATTGATTAGGGAAAGAGTAGGAGTTAACATTTATAGTATTATTAGCATATAATTTATTCTAACATGCTAAAGTAAAGTATTTTAAGTTATACTCACTCATAAATGCTAGCTATGTTACCCGTTGAATATTTAGGTACATGGGTAGGTTTAATAGGGTTAGTTACAACACTAACCATACTAGCTATTTTAAGAGTACATCTAGGTTTATCACTACTGATTACCGCCATAGTTACCGGTATTATTTCGATAGGGCCACGAGGGGTATTAAGCGTTTTAGTTGAAACCTCTAGTAATATTCAAACATTAAATCTTATATTTATAACATTCATGATATTAGTTCTAATAGGGCTCTATAAAACTACAAATCAGCTTAGTAGGTTTAGTGAGAGTTTAAGACTCCTACTTAGAAGCTCAAAACTCGCCATTACATTACTACCTACAATTTTAGGTTTACTACCAGTTATTGGTGGTGCATTAATGTCTGCACCAATAGTTGATATTGAGGGTAAACGTTTAGGATTAAGTGTTGGTAAAAGAGTGTTTGTGAATTTATGGTTTAGACATATCATAATGGTAATATACCCTCTCAATCAAGCACTAGTACTCACAGCTACTCTATCAGGATTAAACCTCTGGGAAATTATTATAAGACAAATACCTATAGCATTATTTATGTTTATTACGGGATTTCTATTAACCTTTAAAGGTATTAGTGGATGTAGTGTCCAGTATAAGTATACTTCAGAAAGAGAGGATAGGTTAAGGCTCAAACTACTACTAGAATTTGTTAGGTTACTTTCACCAATAATACTAGCTATTACTGTTGCTCTAGTATTCAAATTGAATCTAGCAGTAGCAATCCTACTAGGTATAATACTACTATCATACCTAGCTAAACCCACTTTAAACAGTTTCACTAGTATATTAAGGGATGAAACGTTGTATCTAACTCTACTAGCAGCTTATAGTGCAATGTTGTTAAAGAACATAGTCATCACTAGTGGAATACCAGAGGTTATTGCATACTTTATTTCACAGAGTGGAATATCCCACATAATCATATTAACTATTCTACCCTTAACTCTAAGTCTACTATTAGGTTTAGTTTCCAGTGGTATAGCTTTAGCTATACCATTAATTCAGGGCATTACAGATATTTCAGTTAGGGAAGTAAGTTTAATTTACATATCATCTTATTTAGGTTACTTAAGTTCACCATCACACTTATGCCTCATAGTTACAACACAGTACTTTAAAACACATGTAACTATAGGGCATAGGTACTTAATTCCATTATCAATACTAACACTTATATTCACAATAATACTCTACTACATCTGGTACTAGTATAGTCTTAACGTTTATCACGTATCATATGTTATAAGTGAACTATATAACATGGTAGTGTAATTGTTAGGTTTAATTGTGGAGTAGCGGTGCTAATAAAATGGCTCTAAGTGATAAATTCCTCCTATTTATACTTATACTTTTAATACTGGGTTTACTCATACTCCTCTACTATAACCTGCCATATCCAGGTACTGTTACTACTAAGAGTCTCTTAGTGGGAGATCTTCATAAATTAGTGAATGCCGAAAAGACACTTTTCTTCATACTATTAACCTACATAGTAGCCTTGATATGGTATATTGTATCATTATCGAAGATAGCTAAAATACTAGTTGTAGCTTCAGCAATAACTTATATTATATCCCATTACACACTCCTAACACTATACGATTACAGATTTGAATACTACTATCCCTTTATTACTAAGCTAGTTAAAAACGGATACAGTATTATCATATTCGACTGGTCTCATGTAGCTCTTCTAACACTATTATACTTTGCTATTAAGAGTCTTACTGAGAGGAAAAGATAAAATTATATAGGGGGTGTTTACTGAAAGTTTAACTGAAGGTTTTAGGTTTTACCGGGAAGTAGAGTTTAGGGGCCGCCGTAGTATAGCCCGGTCAAGTATGCGGGCCTCTCGAGCGTGCACCCACGCATATGCGCGGGGGTAGCCCGTGACCCGGGTTCAAATCCCGGCGGCGGCACCACTATTAACTATAATTTTTACTCTAACCTGAAAGAGTAAACTTTAAGCTTTCTCTCACATGCCTCTATAATTCTCGATACAACTATCCATGCATCTAGGGGTTTCGGGTATATAGCTAGAATATCTGATGCCACTTCATATACTTCTCTCCCAAAATCTCCATGAGCAAAACCGCCAATGAATATAGCTGTATCACCTCTTATAGCTAGTGATGCTACCTCATCTGGTGTTACTAATTCGCCCTTCTCCGATAAGAGTATAACATGTTTAATATTTAATTTCTTAACTAAATCCTTTACCGTTAAAGTCTTAATATACATTAATGGCTCATCAGAGTCGGGTGGCACTTTACCCGTAACTAGTAGTTGCTCCATTAACCCTATAAACCTTCTATAGTCGCGAGGTGGCCTCATTTTAGGGTTAACGAATATCACCTGGTCTTGGATAGTGTGAATATAGAATTCAAGGTAACCCTCTATATTTAATGGGCTACTTAAAGCATTTAATAGTGATATATGGACTATATCTGGTCTACCCCTCTTAAATCTGTTAGGTAGATTCTTCATTGCGGCATAATGTATAGATACATCTAATAATACTTCACTTGGCCTTTTACCACGTCTTCTAGCATTCTTAACTACTGCTGGATGGTTAATTATCTCTCTCGGTACAAGCTCTAATGCTGATTCAACAAGTACTATCCTAACTTTAACCATACCTACTCTACACCACACATCATCAAAGTAGATTACTATATAAAACTAAATTAAAAGTGATATTGAACAAAAACTAAAGGAAGGAGGGTGTACTCTATAGTGGTTGGTAGTGAGCGTAGACTAGTAAGAGATATAGCTAAACAGAGGATAACACTATTATTTAAACTTGGTGAAGAGGAGGTTAGAAGGGGTAGAGTTGACCTAGCTAGAAGGTATGGTGAATTGATATATAGGATTGCTGCTAAGGCTAATGTGAAAATACCAAAACTTATTAAGCGTAGAATATGCCGTAAATGCAAAGTCATATTAATTCCGGGATTAACTATGAGAGTTAGAATTCAAAGTGAAGGATCTAGAGGCTCAAGAGTAGTAGTTACATGTCTTAAGTGTGGATGGATTAGAAGATACTATATAAAGACCGGGAAGACTAAAGGTTAGAGAGAGTGAACTAGAAGTGGTGAAAATCAATATTCGTGAATTAAAAAAGCTAAAAGAGTATATTCAGCAAGGCCCTCCAGACGTAATAATAGGTAAAGCAGGTGTTACAGTAAACGTGCTAAAGGAGATTGAGAGACATCTAGATATGAAGGGTATAATTAAAGTTAAAATGTTAAAAACAGCACTTAAAACTGAAGGTAAAGATAGGTTTACAGTAGCTAGAGATGTAGCTAAAAAACTTAATGCACTACTACTTGAAGTCAGGGGTAGAACATTTGTTCTCTATAGGGAACCCAAGAAGAAATCCAAAACCCTTAAAAACTGGAAGTAAAACTCTGTAAAGCAGTATGATAGTGGTGGATACCATATGGTAACAGCATTAGAGGTTCCAGCAGACATACTGATAGAGAGACTAGCAAAATACCTTAAGGAGCGTATTCCAGAGGTTAAACCACCAAAGTGGGCAGCTTATGTTAAAACAGGACCCCATAAGGAGAATCCACCACAGGATCCAGACTGGTGGTATAAAAGGTGTGCATCGATACTAAGAAAACTCTACGTCTATGGAAGACCAGTAGGTGTTTCAAGATTACGTACAGCCTATGGAGGTAACCAGGATAGAGGTGTAGCGCCAAGTCATTTTAGAAAAGCTGGGGGCTCAATTATAAGAAAAGCTCTACAACAGCTCGAGAAAGCAGGGTTAATAGTGAAAGTTGATAGAAAAGGTAGAACACTATCACCTAAAGGTAGATCACTAATAGATAGAATGTCTAAACAAATACTCCAAGAACTAGTAAAACAGAAACCTGAGCTCGCAAAATACCTATAGTAGGGGTGGTAGTGTGAACGCCAATGAGTATGTAGAGGATGCAGAGTTAGAGGAGATTAAGAGGAGAAAACTGATTGAACTCCAAAGAAGGCTTGCTGAAGAGGAGAGACGTAGAAGAGCTATGGAGGAGGCTGAAGCAAGAAAACAAGCTTTACTAAGGAGGATATTAACTCCAGAAGCTAGACAGAGACTAGCAAATATTAAACTCGTAAGACCAGATTTTGCATCCTTTATAGAAGATCAACTCATAACCCTAGTACAGAGTGGGCGATTACCCATACCAGTAACAGATGAGCTTCTACGTAAAATACTTGAAGAGGTGGATTCGCAAACACGTAGAGAGACAAAAATAAGAATTAGAGAGAAGGGGTGGTAGAGTAGAGTATGGCACGTAATAAACCTCTAGCAAGAAAACTTAGACTCGCAAAAGCATGGAAAACTAACAATCCAGTACCAGTATGGGTAATAGCTAAAACGCTAAGAAAATTCACGAGACACCCCAAGAGAAGACACTGGCGTAGAGTTAAACTAAAAGTTTAATAGCTAGGTGTATAAACCATGTCTGAGAAGAGTGAAGAAAAGATAGTATTAGAACGTGAATACACTATACCCCTACGTAAAGTATACTTTCTACAGAGAACAAAACGAGCACCAAGAGCTATAAGGCTCATTAGAAAGTTTATACAGAGACACCTCAAGGTTAAAGAGGTAAAAATTGATGAGAAACTAAACGAATACATTTGGAGTAGAGGCATAGAGAAGCCTCCTAGAAGGGTAAGAGTTAGAGTAGTAAAAACCGAAGACAATATTGCCAAAGTAACTCTAGCTAGTGAGGAAAAGAGGTAAATGCCTGTATACAAAATATCAATTAATGGTAATGTAAACATAGGAGTATATATTTATGCTAACGATAAATTCTGTCTCATACCCCAAACCACACCACAAAAGGTTATTAACGTTATAGAGGAAGCATTGAAAGTACCAGTATATAAAGTTAAAATTGCCGATACACCAATAATAGGTGTATTTATTACAGGAAATAATAAGGGACTTCTACTACCGAACATTCTAAGTGAGGATGAAGTAAGATTATTTAAGAGAATATGCGAAGAAAATAATATGAGAATGCATATACTAAATTCTAAAAGGAATGCACTAGGTAATCTAATACTGGTAAACGATAATTCTGCACTAGTAAGTATGCTTATTGAGGATGTGGATTTAACTGAAATAGAAGAAGCATTAGAAGTAAAAAATGTGGAGAAGGGGTTTATTGCTGGAATACCTACAGTAGGTTCTGCAGCCGCAGTAACAAACAAGGGTTTACTCTTACACCCAGATACACCCGTAAATGAGGTAGAGAAATTAGCAAAATTTTTTAATGTAAAAGCAGATGTAGGTACAGTCAACTTCGGGTCATCATTTGTAAGATCGGGTCTCGTAGTCAACTCGAACGGCGCTATAGTAGGTGAGTTAACTACAGGTCCTGAAATAGTACGTATAGAACAAGTATTTGGTATAGCAAGGTGAAGTGTTATGACCGAAGTGAAAGTCTTTAGAGTTATAGGTGAAATGTTAATAAGTCACGATAAACTCCCTAGATGGCAAAAGTTTGTAAAAGATGTAAGAGCAACAAAACCATCAGAAGCTATAGAGCTCGTCTACTCACTACTAGGTAGTAACCATAAGGTTAAAAGGAGACACATAAAAATACATGAAGTAAAAGAAATACCCGTAGAGGAAACTAAAAGTCTACAAATACTAGCACTACATAAACTAGATAGGATTGTGGTAAGCTATGTCCCAAAGCCAACCCGTCGTATTACTAGATGAAAGAGGTAAAATACTACTCGAAATAAACTATTGGCAGCAGCAAGCACAAACACTAGAAAACACTATAGAGTCTCTAACTAGTATACTTACTAACACAAGGTTAGCTATTGAGGAACTTAATTCGATAAAGTCAGGTGAAGTAAAAGAGATACTCCTACCACTAGGTGATAGAGTTCTAGTTAAAGCTGAAATTAAGGATAGAACTAAAGTACTTTTAAATCTAGGTCTTGGAGTACATAGAGAGCTCAATATTGATGAGGCAATAAGCAAGTTAAATGAGTATAGTAGAGAGATAGAGCAGGAAGTTAGAAGACTTCAAACCATACTAAACCAGATAAATCAAAGAATAGCAATGTTAAAAGAGGCTTTACAGAAAATAGAATCAGAAGGAAAAACTGAAGTAAAAAAGTAAAGCACATTCCCCAGGTATATTATAATGCTTAGTAAACTTAAGAACATATTAACTTCAATAGTAGATGCTGTTTCAACAAAAACTCTATCTAGAAGTGAGCTAGAGGAAATACTAAACGACTACCTCTATAAATTTGTAGAGATAGATGTAGCATATGATGTAGCTGAGGATATAATTGAAACGTTAATAAGGGAACTTGAAGGTGTAAAGGTTAAACGTGGAGTAAACGTTAAACAGTACGTATACGATATCCTCAAGAAAAAGATAACCTCACTACTACTAAGTGTAGAGAGAGTATCATTTGAAAACGAAATACTTAGTAGAGTTAGAAAGCAGAAACCAGTTATAATGATGATTATGGGTATTAATGGTGTAGGTAAAACTACAACAATAGCTAAAGTAGCATACAGATATACACGTAAACTAAAACTAAGAGTAGTAATATCAGCTAGTGACACATTTAGAGCTGGAGCTCAAGAACAACTAGAAAAACATGCAAGAAATATCAATGTACCGATAGTTAAACATAGGTATGGATCAGACCCTGCAGCTGTCGCCTATGACACAGTAATGTATGCTAAAACTAGAGGATTCCACATAGTAATTATTGATACTGCTGGTAGAATGCATACAGATATAGACCTTATGGATGAGTTGAGGAAGATTAGTAGAGTAATAAAACCACACTACAAAATATTAATTGTCGATGCACTTACAGGAAACGATGCAATAGAGCAAGCTAAAGCGTTCGAAAAAGCAGTAGGAGTAGACGGATTAATAGTTACAAAAGTAGATGCAGATGTAAAGGGTGGTGTAATAATTTCACTAGCATACGAAGTTAAAAAGCCAATATTATATGTTGGTACAGGACAAAAATATGAAGATCTAGAGGTATTTACAAGCAATTGGTTTATCAATAAACTATTTACGTAACCATATAGGGTATAGCCTATGAATTTTAAACCACTACCAGTCTTAGTGTACTCAGTAGGTGATCCAGCTGGAGTAAACATTAAGGATAGAATTTTAGAGATAGTCAAGTATAGAGTTATTGGTAGAATAGCATATAATGGTCTACTAGTTGAAGTAGAAGATCCTAAAGTATACCTAGTGGGGTTTAGTGACGACATAATATACATTAGCTATGTACACAACATATTCCCCAATACACCATTCTTCATATACCTATCTAGACATAAGAGTGAGAAAAAAGTTAAATCCCTTACAATACACTATCCAGGAAATCCTGGTGAAAATGCACTCTATGGTGGTAAACCTAGAGAGCTAGCCTACACCTACCCATCACTAACACGGGAAATGCTTAAAACACTATACAATATTGCATCTAGTGAGAAACTAACTGAAGAATATAGTGTAGTATTGGAGGCAACACACCACGGTCCAACAGAGGTTACAAAACCTGTAGTCTTCATAGAGATTGGTAGTTCTGAAGATGAGTGGAAGCGTAGAAAAGTAGGTGAAGTAATAGCGTTAACTGTTATTGAAACACTAAAATCCTATAGTAAAAAGGCAATCCCAAAAGCTACACCAGTACTAGGTTTCGGTGGGGGACATTACGCACATAAACATACAAAACTATCTTTAGAAGAGAATATAGCTTACGGCCATATATTTGCAAAATACTCTATAGACTATATAGATAGTAAGCTAATAGACCAGGCACTACAAAAAACAATAGAGGAGTATAAAGCAGTAGTAATTGAAAAGAAGAGTATTAAAAGTGCAAAAAGAAGATTCATAAGGGAGCTATGTGAATCCAAAGGACTAAAAATAATAGAAATATAGGTTTTGAAAGAATACATAATGAACAGTATAGAGGAAGACAGGGAAAACTTTAAAGATACTACTACTAACTTTTCCTTGCAGTAAACCTTAAAACAATATATGGGTTAAGAGGAGTGAAGTATATTGAAGCTTTCAGAAGTATTTACTATGTGGAAGAAGATAATAGCATTAGCGAGAAAGCCTGATAGAGAGGAGTATTTACTCTCAATGAAGATATCACTACTAGCATTCTTTCTTGTAGGTGGAATAGCCTACTTCATAAGATTACTTGCTAGTATACTTCTACAAGCCCTTACATAAGGAGAAGTATAAGAGGTTTCGTGGTAATGGAGACTCAAAAAAGAAGTACACGGTTTTACGCTATAAGGACAACTGCAGGTCAAGAAATAAATGTAGCACTACTAATTGAGAATAGAGTTAAAGCATCAAAACTAGATATAAGATCAATAATAGTTCCACCAGGTATTAAAGGCTACATAATACTTGAAGCTCCAGGCCTCCACATAGTCTATGAAGCTATAAGAGATATTAAACACGTTAAAGGTCAAGCTCCAGGCTTAGTATCATTTGATGATGTAGAGAGAGCACTAGTACCTAAACCCGTAATTGAGGGGTTATCACCAGGAGATACAGTTGAAATAATAGCTGGACCATTTAGAGGTATGAAGGCTACAGTTGTTAGAGTTGAACTAGCAAAGAACGAAGTAGTCTTAAATATACTTGAATCCTCATTCCCCCTACAAATTACGGTTCCAGGAGACTACGTTAAGTTAGTGAAGAAGAAAGAGTAATATTATAAATGAATGTTATAAAGGTAGAGTGGAGGTGAATAGGATACGGCTAGGAAGAAAAGTATTAAAATACTGGTTGAAGGCGGTAAAGCAACACCAGGTCCACCACTAGGTCCAGCTCTTGGCCCTCTAGGAGTTAATGTAATGAATGTAGTTAATAAAATAAATGAGGAGACAAAAAAGTTTGAAGGATTAACTGTTCCAGTCGAAATAATAGTTGATATCGACACTAAGGAGTTTGAAATAAAAGTGGGTATACCAACAACTACAGCACTACTACTTAAAGCTGTTGGTGCAAAAAAGCCGTCAGGTAGACCAAGTACTGAGAAAATAGGGGATTTACCTTTGGAAAAGATAATTGAGATAGCATTGATTAAGAAGAAACAGCTACTAGCAAAAACACTCAAAGGAGCTGTAAAAATGATACTTGGTTCAGCTAGATCAATAGGTATAACAGTTAACGGTAAAGATCCTAAAATTGTATCAAAAGAGATAGATGAGGGATTATACGACGACCTTTTATCTAAGTATGAAGCTGAATATTTGAAAGAGGAAGAGGAGGAGTAAAAAGATATGTCAATGGTAGTCTCAAAAGAGAAAATTACTGAAGCAATAAAGGAGGCTATAAGTAAGAGTAAAAAGAGGAGATTTAAACAGTCAGTAGAAATGATAGTAGTACTACGTGATGTAGATCCTAAAACACCTGAAGGTAGAATTAGAGAGATAATATTCCTACCATATAAACCTAATAAGGAGGTTAAAATATGTGTAGTAGCAGATGGCGATATGCTATTAAAAGCTAAGGAAGCTAAAGTATACAAAGTCTTAAGTAGAAAGGATATTCAGGCTATAATGGGTGATAAGAAAGCAGCTAAAAAGATAGCACAGGAATGTGATTGGGTTCTAGTAAGAACAGATCTAATGGCACTTGCAGGTAGAACTCTTGGACCTGCACTAGGCCCTAGAGGTAAAATACCTGTACCCGTACCACCAACAGCCGATATCAAAGCTGTAATTGAGAGATACAAACGTGCAGTATTTATAAGAACGAAGGATCAACCACAAATCATGTGTAGAATAGGAACTGAGGATATGCCACCCGAACAGCTAGCAGAAAATGCACTAGCTGTTCTAAGCTCGCTTGAAGCTAAACTTAAAAACCCCACATACAATATAGCTAAGATAATAGTAAAGACAACAATGGGGCCTCCAGTAATAGTAAAGGGTAGGTGAATTTAAAGTTATGGTATTACTTAAACGTGCTAAGAAAATACCAGAATGGAAAATAAGGGAGGTAGAATACTTAAAAGAACTTATAAGTAAGTATAGGGTTATCGGTATAGCTGATTTAACAGGTCTCCCATCAGCACAACTTCAGCAAATAAGGAAGAAGCTTAGAGGTAAAGCTGTACTAAGGGTATCAAAAAATACGTTAATGAAGATAGCTCTAACTCAAAGTAAATTAAAGAACGTAGATGAGTTCATAAAGTACCTTCACGGATCAAACATATTCATATTCACCAATATGAATCCATTCGAGCTACACATGATACTAGAGAAATATAAGATGACAGCACCAGCAAAGCCAGGCGATAAAGCACCTAAGGAAATAGTTATACCAGCTGGAAATACGGGTATCCCGCCAGGTCCAATACTTAGTATCTTTGGTAAACTAAGGATACCAACAAAAATTCAGGAAGGAACAATATGGGTAACTAAGGATACTGTTGTTGCTAAACCAGGAGATGAAATATCAGCTGATTTAGCTTCAATACTACAGAAGCTAGGTATAGAGCCGATAGAAGTGGGTATTAAACTAAAAGTAGTATACGATAACGGACTAATTATACCTGCTGAGAAACTAGTGTTAAACCTAGACGAGTACAAAAAACAGTTAGCAGAAGCACATTCAAACGCTATTAAAGTAGCTATTACAGCAGTTATACCTGAACCCGAAATACTAAAATTAGCAGTAGCAAAAGCATATAATGAAGCATTAGCTGTTGCTACAGAAGCAGTATACATAACCAGTGAAACTCTACCACAAATACTAGCTAAAGCTTATACAATCGCTCAAACACTAGCAAACATACTAGCTCAAACAGCACCAGAACTAGGACTAAAAGTATCAGTACCTAAAGAGAAACCAAGTACTGAAGAGAAGAAAGAGGAAGAAAAGAAGGAGACTAAGAAAGAAGAGGAGAAGAAAGAGGTTACAGAGGAGGAAATAGCTACAGGATTAGAAGCATTATTCGGTTAAAACCATACTATAAAAGTTACACTTATATATGGAAAATAATGTTTTCTCAAATTCAGAGGTGAAGTAAGCTTATGGAGTACGTTTATGCAAGTTTACTCCTACACTCAGCAGGAAAGGAGATAAATGAAGAAAACGTTAGAAAAGTACTGGAGGCTGCAGGAATAGAAGTAGATGAAGTTAGACTTAAGGCATTAGTAGCGGCACTAAAGAACATAAATATTGATGAAGCTATAAAGACGGCAGTACCTATGGCGGCTCCAGCAGCTGTACCAGCAGAAGCTCCAGCTGAAAAGAAGGAGAAAGCAGAAGAGAAGAAGGAGGAAGAAAAGAAAGAGGAGGAAAAGAAGGAGGTTAGTGAAGAAGAGATTGCTGCAGGATTAGAAGCATTATTCGGCTAAATATAATTACAGGGTAAGTACTCCAATAATAACTTTATACGGTTAAACGATTGAACTATTTCTACAGGTTACACTTAATTACCGGATACCACATCCCCTTCATAGCATAGTTAGATTAAATGCTAGTGGTGTTGTTTTTGAGCGAGAACGAGTATAGATTAGAGTTCTTCAGGGAGATGGGGTTTCAGAGGAAACAGTGTCCAGTATGTAAGACATGGTTCTGGACGTTAAATCCAGACCAAAAATACTGTAATGATGCACCATGTGTTGAATACACTTTTCTTATAGAAAGTAAGGCACCACCATTAACTGTTAGTGAAGCTAGAGAGACGTTTATAAACTTCTTCATTAAGAGAGGACATAAACTTGTAAAGCCGAAACCTGTAGTTGCAAGATGGAGAGATGATCTATACTTAACTATAGCTAGCATTGTAGATTTTCAGCCATTCGTAACATCCGGTCTTATACCACCACCAGCAAATCCTCTGGTAATATCACAACCATGTATTAGACTTGAAGATATAGATAATGTTGGTAAAACTGCAGGAAGACATCTTACATCATTCGAAATGGCAGCTCACCATGCATTCAACTATCCAGACAAGTATATATACTGGAAAAATGAGACAGTACAGTATGCTTTCGAATTCTTCACTACAGAACTAAAAATACCCCCAGACAAAATAACATATAAGGAGTCATGGTGGGAGGGTGGAGGTAACGCTGGTCCATCATTTGAAGTTGTTGTTGGAGGTTTAGAACTCGCAACACTAGTATTCATGAAGTATAGTGTTGAAAACGGCAAGTATACTGAAATACCATTAAAAATAGTTGATACAGGCTATGGCATTGAGAGAATAACTTGGTACTCTCAGAAAACTCCAACAGCATTTCACGCTATATACGGTAACCTACTAAGTAAAGTATTAGACATGCTAGGTGTAGAGGAGCCAGATAGAAAATTACTATATATTGTCGGTCGACTATCCTCAAAAGTTGAACCTGAAAAACCTGGATCACTAGAGGAACTCTATAAACGTGTAGCATACGAAACACAGACACCACTAGATAGTGTAAGAAGAGATCTACTTAAACTTGAAAGAGCATATGCAATATTAGATCATACTAAAACTCTAGCTCTAATGCTAGCTGATGGCATTGTACCATCAAACTCTGGTGAAGGATATCTAGCGAGACTAGTAATTAGACGTGCACTAAGATCACTAGTACTCCTTAATCCCGAAGTAGACTTAGCCGATATAGTTAAACTCCAAATAGACTACTGGTGTAAAGACTACCCTAAGCTCAAAGAGAATAGTGACTACATAATCTACATAACAGAACTTGAAGAGAGAAAGTTTAGAGAGGTATTAAGGAGAGGGGAGTGGATAGTTTCAAAACTCATATCAAAATATAGGGGTAAAACAACTATACCGCTAGAAGACCTAATAGTAATATATGATTCCCATGGTATACCACCAGATATAGTTAAAGAAAAAGCAGAAAAGTTAGGATTAAAAGTTGAAATACCACCCAACTTCTACTCACTAGTAGCACTAAGACACTCTAAAGCACCACCTAAAAAGGAAAAACACAAAATACCATTAAATATAGTGAAAGAGTTAGAGAGACTACCTGCTACTCGAATGCTATTTCATGAAAACCCATACATAAAAGAGTTTAAAGCTCAAGTAGTTAAAGTCCTTAACGGTAAATACCTAGTCTTAGATAAAACAGCATTCTACCCTGAAGGTGGAGGTCAATTAGCTGATAGAGGCTACATAGAATTCAATAGTGAAAGAGTTAATGTCATAGACGTACAGAAGATAGGAAATGTTATAGTACATGTAATTGAAAAACCTATAACGAAACTTAGAGAGGGTGTAGAAGTTAGGGGAGTAATAGATTGGAATAGAAGATATCAGCTAATGAAACATCATACAGCAACACATATAATACTTGGTGCAGCACGTAAAATCCTAGGACCCCACGTATGGCAGGCTGGAGCAGAGAAAACAGTAGAGAAAGCTAGACTAGATATAACGCACTATGAAAATTTAAGTGATAACGAAATAGAACAAATAGAAAGAGAAGCGAATAGAATAGTATTTAGCGGGTTAAATGTAAAATCAGAGTTTATAAGGAGAGATATTGCCGAAGAGAAGTACGGATTAACACTATACCAAGGTGGTATACCACCAGGATCACACATAAGAATAGTTGAAATACCTGGATGGGATACTGAAGCATGTTTTGGAACACACTTAAAGAACACACTAGAGGTAGGACTAATAAAAATAGTGAATACAGAAAAAATACAAGATGGCGTTATAAGATTAGAGTATGTTGCAGGAGAAGCCGCGTTAAAGTACATGCAGAAACTTACAAGAGAACTAGGTAGTATAGCGAGAAAACTCAAAACATCAATATCTACACTACCAAGTAGAATTGAAACACTACTTAAAGAGATAAACGAGTACAAGAGGAAGATGAGTATACTCAAACGGGAATACATGAAACTA
>DQVH01000055.1 GCA_015661855.1 Desulfurococcales archaeon | reverse complement strand
TTACTCCTCTTAGCCCTTATATTTATTATTTTTATAGGTTTCAATGTTAAAGCTGATAATGCAAGTGAAGTTCTAAGTATCTGACCTCCACCTTCACCAAAACTACCATCAATTAATATTACCAATGTCAGCACCTCACTTCATCACTTTTTGTTATCTCCCTTAATCTCTCCACACCATTAATTTCATATATTATTTTTACAACTGCTTTAGGTACAAGATGTTCCCATGGCTCACCGTTAATCATTCTCTGTCTAATAATTTTACCACTGTAAACCTCTCTATTAAATAGTGGGGGTGTTTTCACCTTAAATCCTGCCTCAATAAATAACCTTTTAACTAAAGGGTTATTTGTGTAGACTACACTAAATGGGGGTACTAGTAGTGTAACGTAGCGCACCCATACATAGTTCATTTCAATATCTGGTATGGGTATTAGGTATACTTTTGACATATCTATACCTTCATCTTCTAATGCTGCTTTCAGCATTAAAATTCTCTCACCAGCAGTAAATGGATTGTCGAAGGTATGGCTTATTTGAGCACTCCCAATACCTATAATAACTTCATTTACTTCTTTTAGTATGTTTTTAAGTGTATAAATGTGTCCTAAGTGTGGTGGCTGAAATCTACCAATATATAGACCTCTACCCTCACTCTTAATGCTCATACCTATTCACCCTTTCTAATCTCAACCTTTAATCCTCTATCAACTTTTAACTTTTTAGCAGCTGAATCCTCATATATTGCTATCTCTAATAGGCCAAAGCTATCCTCTAAGGCTATGAGCTCTCCAGGTTTACCGTTAGCAAAGGTTCTTACATACCGTGCAGTTACCTCTCCCACTTTACCCTCCACTTTAATCCTTAATAGCTTACATGTTTTAATCCAGGGAATAATGTTAACTGGAATATTTGTTACTATATTTCCAAAGCTATCTATGTAGACTATTTGGCCTAATACTACATTATTTTTTATAGTTGGTTTTACCCATTTCAGTTTAACTATAGAGTTACTAGTGGTAACTTTTCCCAGGTATGTGAGAGGATATCCGAGTGATATGTAGGCTGCTAGAGGTGCAAAAACGTCTCTACCATGAAATGTGAATGATTTAGGGGTATAAGCAATCTTATCTTCATCAATAACGTATATGGTTGCACTATCACCGTACTCCTTGACTATTGGGTAGAGAACTCCATTATCTGGAGCTATGAATATATGGCGTTCTGTTTTTACAGTTAGAACACTTCTACCAGTTCCAACACCTGGATCAACAACAACTAGAAATATTGTGTTTTGAGGGAAGTATTTATGTGAACCATAGAGTATAAATGCTGCTTCATAAATATCAAATTTACTTACATCATGCGATATATCAATTATTTCGACATTCGGGTTTATAGATCGTATTACAGCTTTCATCATACTAACAAACGGGTCTTTAAGGCTAAAATCTGTTAGTAAAGCTATAGTTCGACTTCTCATAGGCGCCCCATTATGATAAGGTTTAACACTGTTTATTTAAATTCACCCAATACACTATATAGGTTAAAGGGTACACCTTAGGAGAGGATTAAATGATAAATATAATGGAGTTGTTGAGGTCAATAAGTATTGATAGAGAGGCTATTGAACTATCAATAGAATATGGTATATCACCTTACATGGCTAAAAGGTATATAGAGTTGTTTTCTTATAAAGGTGCTATTAGCTTCCTTAATACGATAAGATTGGGGTTGAAGAAGAGTATTCGATGTAATACTTTAAAGATATCTTGTAATGAACTGTTAAGGAAGATTAAGGATAGAATGGTTGTTAAACAAACTCCATGGGTACCTTATGGTTTTTGGATTCTCAAGTCTAAAGTGAATATTGGTGCAACACCAGAATACCTTCTCGGATACTATTATATACAAGGTGTTGCTTCTATGTTACCTCCATTAATTCTCAATCCTAAACCTGGTGAGAGAGTACTAGATATGTGTGCTGCTCCAGGGGGTAAGACTACACAGTTAGCACAGATAATGGAGAATAAGGGTAGTATACTAGCATTAGATGTTGATAGAACACGTATGAGAGCTCTAAGATCGAATATTTCACGTCTTGGTGTGAGAAACGTAGTAACATTACTGCTTGATGCACGAAAAATTGTTGGAGTTGGTGAAAAGTTTGATAAAGTATTGGTAGATGCACCATGTACAGGTGAAGGCTTACTACCACTCATACCTGAGAGAGGCAGGAGTAGATCACTCTATGACATGTACGTTCTAATGAAGCTACAATATGAACTTCTAAAGTCAGCAATACTAGTTACTAAGAAAGGTGGAGTAATAGTTTATTCAACATGTAGTATAGCTCCTGAGGAAAACGAGTTCATAGTAAACCTTATACTGAAGGAGTATAGTGGCAAAATTGAACTAGTAGATATAAGTTTCTACGGTGAAAAGGGATTAACTGAAATTTATGGTCTAAAGTTAAATAGTGAATTAGAAAGATGTTTAAGATTATACCCGCACATCCATAGAACGGAAGGGTTCTTCATATGCAAATTAAGGAAGAAGGTTTAGAAAAGTTTAAGAAGATTATATATGCCGAGATAGCAAAGCTTTTCGGAAAAGAAGCTTTAAGGTTAATACGTAGACTAGGATATAATATTATATTACTAGGAAGGGGTAACAACGTCTATGAAGCATTTCTCGTAAATAACGAGTTAAAAGAGTTATTATCCATAATGAAAAAAATTAATATACAAAACCCGTTCTCTATAGGGCTCTTCGTAGGAACTATTATTGAAAATAAAAGTAACATAGCCTTTAAAGTAGGCTTAGATTTAATGGAGTATTTGGCACAACAACTAAGAAGAAACATAGTTATAGTAAGTGATGATGCTGCAAAGCTATTTCTCTACGGAAGAGACATACTACTTAACAGTATAATTAAAATTTTACCCCCAATAAGCTACTTAACCGTAATAGCTAATAAAGAACTCGAAATCCTAGGTATAGCTAAACCATTAGTAAACTTAGAGACATTCATTAGAGAGGGTAGAAGAGGGAATATTGTAGCATTAAAAAATGTTGTAGATAAGGGCTGGTATTTGAGAAAGGGAGGCTAAAGAGGGAAAAACAAAAATACTCTATACCTAATAGCATTAGGGGAAGAAAGGTGATGTAATGCCATTTACAAAAGGTGATTTTCTACTAATAGACTATATAGCTAAAATAAAGGAAACTAATGAGGTCTTTGATACAACAATGGAGGAGGTTGCGAAAAAAGAGAAAATTTACCGTGAAGATAAGGTTTACGAACCACTACTAGTCATAATTGGAGAAGGTAGAGTAGTAAGGGGGTTAGAAGAGGAACTACAGAAAATGAATGTTGGTGAGGAGAAGGAGGTTGAAGTAGAACCTAAAAAAGCTTATGGTGAAAGAGACCCTAGTAAAGTGAAAATGGTATCTATCAGAGAATTCTCAAGAAGGGGGATAGTACCCAAAGTTGGTGAAATAGTGGAAATTAATGGTGTACCAGCAGTTGTAAGGAGTATTACTGGTGGTAGAGTAATAGTAGACTTCAACCACCCACTAGCCGGAAAGACAATAGTATTTAAAGTTAAAGTATTGAAGAAAATAGATGATGAACTAGAAAAAGTAAAATATCTAGTTCATAGAAGAATTAGAATGGCACCTATAGCTAAAATTGAGGTAGAAAGGAAAGAAAAAGAGATTATAATCAAGTTGCCCAGAGAGTCATATTTAGCTGAGGATATACAGTACGCTAAACAAGCATTAGCGAGAGAGATAGCTAGATATATACCTGGAGTTTCAATTATAAAATTTGTGGAGGAATACAGAGTCGAGGAAGCTGGAAAGTAAAATGTTTCTACATACTATTCTTCTATTATTTCTAGTGTGCATTCATATAAACTTAGACCTCTAGGACACCGTATTCTATCTCTTATTTTCACTATCCTACATTTATCACCTTTGAATAACCCTAACGGCTTACATAAGTTTATGTATTGGCACCCCCTATTTGTACACTCTATTGGGTTAAACGTTATTATCATGCCCTCTACTGTCATGTGGGATTTTACTGCTGCTTCTATATTAGCTAATTCCACTTCAACTACAACGACACTACCGTGTAGCGGGCATTTATGTTTAATTTTACGAGTACTTTTTACCTCATATATTCTACCTTTACTTAAGTTGCTACATACTTTAAAGAATTTACATTTTGTACACACATTAGCTAAGCCTTCAAATAGGAATTTCATTCCGGGTTTAGCCATGGACTCTCCTACTAATGCTATCAATACTTTCACCATACATGTTTTATATATTTATACTAGTCTATTACACCGGTTCTTCTAGCTAAGTTTTCTGCTGCTTCCCACGTTAAACCGCTTTCACCGAGTATTGTATAGCGTTCAGGTCTAATCTTATGTGCTATTGTTAGGGCCTTTATAATGTAGTAGTCTGGTATGCCAAGTTCTTTTGCTGTTGTTGGTGTTCCTATATGTTTAAGAGTTTTACGTATTTTCCTCCAGTTTTTACCGTGAAGATACGCCATCATTATTGTTCCAACAGCACATTGTTCTCCGTGGAGTGCAGGCTTTGGCGCTATAAGATCTAGTGCATGACTAAAGAGGTGTTCAGATCCACTTCCAGGTCTTGTTGAACCAGCAATACACATAGCAATACTGCTACTAATTAAAGCTTCCATAACTATTCTAGCGGCTTTTTCGTCACCCCTTCTGATAATATTAGCATAACATAGTACATGTTTTGCTGATAAAAGAGCTAAGGAAGCTGCATATTCACCGTAATATTCGTTCTTAAGTTTATGAGCTAATCTCCAGTCTAATACTGCTGTAAATTTAGCTATGACATCGCCTACACCTGAAGCTAAAAGCCTATATGGAGCTTTAGCTATAATCTTGGAGTCGGCTATTATTGCTAGTGGTACTCTCGTTTTTACTGAAGTTGGCTTACCAAGCCCCTTTATTGAGGCAAAAGGTGAGGCAACACCATCATGCGATGCTGCAGTAGGAATACTTATAAATGGGATGTTGAGGATGTAGCTTACATACTTAGCTGTATCGATACTCTTACCCCCTCCTAAACCAATTATCACATCTATTCTTTCATTTTTAAACTCCTCAATAACACTGTTAATAGTATTTATATGTGCATTATTAACTATTTTAAAGCTGACTTCAAATTTACTATCCTGAAGCATCTCTATAACGCTCTTCCCGACTATATTAAATACATTAGGCCCCGTTATCATCAGTACTCTATCGCCAACCTCAAGTTCACGGAGATAGTTAGGTATATTATTGATTACACCTTTACCAATAACTATCTTCTTAGGTAAATCTATTACATGCTCTTTCACAAGAACCACCCTTACTGCTTCATCTTATTAAAGGTTAGAAACTTTAATTTATAGCATTTTGTGCAGTTCTTATATCATTCTGCACCCTTTAAGGCTATGAGAAAACCTATAAAACACAATATTTAAGGACGTATTAGTCTTGGGTTCCAATGGTTCTCCAGCGGCTCAGTAGAAACTGTAGTGAATTCATCTCCATATTAGTTCCATATTAGTTAATAGAGAGTATTTAATAACCATAGTAGAATATAATAAGTGTGATTGTAATTCAAGTTTATCGTGTTTCACATTAATAATTTTATTGAGAAAGTAGCTTCATAGTTCAGTTTAAAAGTCGTAGAATGTGGAAATGCAAGCTTATATAGTGGGTGTGCAAGTTAGGTTTTGGGCTTAACACAGCCAACGTAAACTACTAAATGAGGGCTATAAGCTCATGAATAAATGGATTGAATATGATATAATGGGTTATCCTAATAACTTTAGAGTACCAGTTACTAAGGGTACAACAACAGTAGGATTAAAGGTTAGGGAGGGTGTTGTACTAGCTGCTGATAAGCGTGCAACAACAGGATACTATATAGCGCATAAGAGGGTTAAAAAGATAGCAAGAATACATGATAGAATGGCTTTAACTATGTCTGGTGTTGTAGCGGATGCACAAGCTATAGCTGATATTTTACGTTTAGAATTAAAGTACTACGAGCTACTCCATAGGACTCCAGTTACAGTAAAAATGGCTGCTACACTTGCTTCAAATATACTATTTACATCAAGAATTTTACCCTTCGTAGTTCAGTTGATAATTGCAGGATATGATACACAACCAAGAGTTTTCGCTCTCGACCTCTTCGGTACTGTAACCGAGGAAAAGTATGTTGCTACCGGCTCCGGCTCACCCATAGCTATAGGTATTCTCGAGAGAAGATACGATGAGGGCATGGACGTAATGGAAGCAGCTAAGTTAGCAGTAATGTCAGTGAATGCTGCATTAGAGAGAGATGTAGCATCTGGTGAAGGTGTAGATTTAGTTATAATAACGTCAAAAGAGTATAGAGAATTTAGTGAAGAGGAAGTCAGAAAGCTCATGTTTGAAGCTAAAATATAGCATGGACGCTTAAAAATTAGCATAGGTAGAAAAATTAAAATAGCCAATACAAACTCTAATTTAGAATGGGAAGTGTATAAAGCTAATAGTTGGTAATGAGGTTCTGTGATAGTTATAATTGAATATTAACACTTAAAACTTCTGGAGGTTAGTACAAAGCTTGCATCATGGTAATATATTAGAGCTTATTAGGAATACCATTATTAAGCAAATGCCACCTGAAGCTACAGTTGTTAGAGTAGAGTTTGAAGGCCCTGAGATATCAATTTATGTAAGAAATCCAGCAGTAGTTCTTGAAAAGCCAGAGATAGTTAAAAGAATAGCTAAAACTATAAAGAAAAGGATTGTTATTAGAACTGACCCTAGCATAAGAAAGGATAAGGAGAGAGCTAAAAAGATAGTTACTGAAATGGTTCCTCCCGAAGCAGGAATAAAGGAGATAATATTTGATGATGCTCTAGGTGAAATGATAATTAAAGCTAAGAAGCCTGGATTAGTTATAGGGAAGGGTGGTACTCTACTAAGAACACTACTAATTAAAACTGGTTGGAGACCAGTAGTTGAAAGAGCACCACCCATAGAGTCTAAGTTTATACCACAAATTTTACACCACTTAGTAGAGGAAAGCCCCTATAGAGTAAGGGTTTTAAGAGATATAGGTCAGAGAATTCATAGACCTGTAATATTCAAGTCAAACTATGTAAGAATAACGGCACTAGGAGGGTTTATGGAGGTAGGAAGGTCAGCAATACTTGTTGAAACAGCTGAAAGTAAGGTACTATTAGATCTAGGTATTAACGCTGGTGCTACATCACCTATTAATGCGTATCCCAGATTAGATATACCAGAATTCGTAATTGAAGAGTTAGATGCGGTAGTAATAACTCATGCACATTTAGATCACTGTGGATTTCTACCATACCTATTTAAGTACGGCTATAATGGTCCAGTATATACAACTAAAGCTACAAGAGATTTAATGATACTACTACAGCTAGACTTTCTAGAAATATCTAGAAGGGAGGGTAAAGTACTACCGTATACACAAAAGGAGGTTAAAAAGCTGATATCACATGTAATACCATTAGATTACGAGGAGGTTACAGATATAGCTCCAGATATTAGATTAACTCTATACAATGCTGGGCACATATTAGGTTCTGCAATGGCACACCTACATATAGGGGAGGGTTTACATAATATAATTTACACAAGTGACTTTAAATATGAGAATACAAGGTTGCTTGAGAAAGCTAATGATAGATTTCCTAGGGTTGAAACATTAATTATGGAGAGTACTTATGGAGATGAAGAGTTACCTCCAAGAGAGGAGGCTGAACGACAATTAATAAGCTTAGTTAAGAGAACTGCTGAACGTGGAGGTAAAGTTCTAATACCAGTATTTGCTGTAGGAAGAGGTCAGGAAATACTATTAGTACTTATTGATGCTATGGAATCCGGTAAGTTGCCAAAGATACCAATATACATTGAGGGTATGATTGATGAAGCAACAGCTATTCATACAACATATCCAGAACTACTTTCAGATAAACTTAGGGAGAGAATATATCGTGATGAAAACCCATTTACAGCAGACTACGTGTATATAGTTGAAAGTAGGGAAACTAGAACAGACATTGTCGAATACGATGAGCCATTGATAATAATGGCTACATCAGGTATGTTAACTGGTGGGCCAGCAGTAGACTACTTAAGACTATTAGCTCCAGATCCAAAGAACACTCTAATATTCGTAAGTTACCAAGTAGAGGGAACATTAGGTAGAAAAATTAAGGATGGAGCTAGGGAAATATCCTATATAGATAAGGATGGTAGACTTGAAGTCATAAAGATTAATATGGAGGTGCATAGTGTTGAAGGATTCTCCGGACATTCAGATAGAAGACAACTGTTAAGATTTTTACAGAGAATGACACCTAAACCTCAGAGGATAATACTTAATCACGGTGAGAGAAGTAAAATATTAGCATTAGCAAATGCCATACGTAGAAGGTTTGCTATAGAAGTTTATACTCCACACATATTAGACAGTATAAGGCTAGCTTGACATAAGCTTTATACATAAATCCCACACTCTATCGTAAATGTGATGTATATTCTTTATTGCCCTCCCTCTACTAGAGGACCCTATAGTATTACTGTCCATCAATGCTAAACCAATACATATTGGTCTTCGCTTTCTATCCAAAACTATCACTATATCGCCTTCCACTATATCCCTACTATACTCGAGAATACCTGGAACCATTACGTCCGCTCCATTAACGATGTGTGGTACAGCTCCTTCATCAACAATCACTGTTTTAAAATAGTTAATTAGTTTAGGCTTCTTGTATAGTACAGTTAAAGCTGGATATAGGAGATCCCCTTTTATAATAAGTGTTGGTGTCCCATTAACTACGTAAATCTGTATGTTATCTGCTACTGCTAGCTCTACACTACCCTTACTCATATCGAGGTTATTAGCGAAATTGGCATTAACCTTTAATAATATCTGTTTTAATTTCTTAATCTCCTTCTTGGATATATAGTGTCTTTGAATTCTACTTAAGATTCATCACCCTAGTGTAGTGTACTGAAGATACATTTATATATCCCATTCTCACTAAAGTCCTTTAGCAGAGCTTAGGTAAACTATTCAGGAAATACTAGGTGGATTACCTAATGGACGAGATAACTAGAAAGTTGCTAAGCGACTCTATTGGTATTGTTGTCTTAGTTAAGCTTAAGGGTGGACGTGAGGTTAGAGGTAAACTGAAAAGCTACGATCAACATTTAAATCTCGTACTTGAAGATGCAGAGGAGATAAAAGAGGATGGAAATACAAGAAAACTAGGAACAATAGTTATTCGAGGAGATAATGTTGTCCTTATTTCACCAGCTGAATAAGAAGGGTGAAGCCTATGGTTAAAGGCACTACATCATTTGGTAAACATGGTAGAAGTAAGACACATATCAGATGTAGAAGATGTGGAAGACACTCATTCAATGTAGCTAAAGGATACTGTGCAGCATGCGGATTTGGTAGATCTAAAAGGATAAGAAGGTATTCATGGCAGAATAAGAAAGTAAATAAGGTAAGAATAGTGTAAAACTATTAAGAATAAAAGTTATTGATTACAAGAAGGGTTTGAAGTAAAATATAGCATATTATCCAAGTAAACAATATAGTACTATACAATTAGTAATTTAGCGTATAAAAATAGTGTACAGCAATGTAATCCAAAAAATATTATGTCCAGAAATAGGAAAACGTTTAGGACTAAAGGGTAATTTATATACTTATAGAGACCATCCTTGACTTCTTAGGATCTGAGATCTCCTTAAACATACTATGGAGGGTAATATAATTGCTTTAAATTTATACATTTACCTGTTTATCATCCTCCACTTTTAACTATATACAAGTGATCCGGTATCAGAAAGATTACATTAAACTCTATATATGAGGAACAGTATAGCAGTTTGATATACTATACTAACACGTTTAATTGGTTATTGGTGGGGGGTGGTGGACCGGCCGGGATTTGAACCCGGGACCTCTCGGGTGCAAACCGAGCGCTCTTCCAGGCTGAGCTACCGGCCCACCAGGTATTCCACAGTCATGTTGAAACTAGTAGTAAGGGTTTTTAAGGGTTTTCGTTATGTCAGTTAATGAGCTACTAAGGCTTGTATTTACATAAATAGCATTACTGATGGCTGTCAATAGAGTTAAACGTTTACTCAGTTAATAAATGTTGTGGAGTGTAGTAGTAACTACCTAACAATTCTGATTGGCGGGCCCGCGGGGATTCGAACCCCGGACCACCGGCTTAGAAGGCCGGCGCCCTATCCTGGCTAGGCGACGGGCCCTCTACTCTATTCCTCACGCTCTCTTACTTTTAAAATTTTGCATCGGCGTTGGATTATCGTTACTACTTTACGTTTATCTATTTAGAATAATTACCTAAGTATTACACTATACTTTGCTAAAATAGTCTCATAGCTTTTGCAGATAAAAATTATGGTGTTATTAGATATAGTAGTGCTCAAGTTAGCCTTGTAAGCTATAATTCAGAATATACGGTATATACAGTATATCTAGCTCTGTATTATAGGATACACTTAAACAAGGGTTTAATTGTATAGTTTTGCTTAGTAGTGTAAGGTTTTATGCTCATGTGGTGTACTATGGAGTATATTGATGATGTATTTTTAAGCGTATTGAGGTCGAAAATTTTTAAGAATAGAGATGCTCTATCTCCAGACTACATACCGGAAGTTTTACCTCATAGAGAGAGTCAGATACGACGATTAGGCGGAATACTAGCACATGCTCTTAAAGGTTCAAAGCCAGGTAACGTTTTTATATATGGACTCACCGGTACAGGTAAGACCGCTGTAACAAAGTTTGTACTTAGAAGGCTTACTCTTAAGGCTAGAGAGCTAAATGTTGCAGTTAAATATGCTTATATTAATTGTAGACAGAGTGATACACCATATAGAGTACTAGCTGATATTGCTGAAGCATTAGGTATACGTGTACCCTTTACAGGCCTTTCTATAGCTGAAGTTTATAGACGTATTCTTAGAGGGTTAAATGAGTATAAGGGAGTATTCATAATTGTCCTTGATGAACTCGACTCTCTTATTAAGAGGAAAGGTGACGATATACTTTATAAACTACTACGTGTTAACGAGGAAGGTATTGAGGTAAAGGTGTCACTTATCTGTATAACTAACGATGTAAAACTTCTTGAGATACTAGATCCTCGAGTTAGAAGTAGTTTAGGTGAAGAAGAGATAATATTCCCACCATACAATGCCCTAGAGCTTAGGGATATACTACTGTTTAGAGCTAAAGAGGCTTTTAATGATGGTGTGTTAGAGGAGGATGTTATACCACTTTGTGCAGCCTTAGCTGCTAAAGAGCATGGTGATGCTAGGAGAGCCTTAGATTTATTAAGAGTAGCAGGTGAGATCGCTGAGAGAGAAAATTCAGATAAGGTTACATGTGAACATGTAAAGAAGGCTTATAGTGAAATTGAGAAAAACACTACATTGGAAGTTGTAAAATCTCTACCACTACAAGCTAAGATAGTATTACATGCAATTTTACTTCTTGAAGAGAAGAATGTAAAACCCATAACGACAGGACATATATACAGTGTATATACAAATTTATGCAAAGTTATTGGTGTAAGTTGTCTTACACAGAGAAGAATAAGTGATATAATTAGCCAACTGGACACATTAGGACTTATCTCAGCTGAAATTGTAAGTCGAGGTAGATACGGAAGAACAAGAGTAGTAAAAATAAATGTCGATAGAAAGATATTAGTTGAGGCTTTAAAAGATTGGAGGTCAATTACCCACTAGATAAACACTTAATAGTAGCTTTTGAAGATGGCTACTTTCCACCTCAAACCAAGGGTTACAAGTCTAAGTATAAGACTCTACTTGTATCCGTAGTGTTTGAGAATAGTAAGCCAAAGTATTTCAAAATGACGTTAATAAGTATAGATGGATTAGATGCCACTAAAAAGGCTATGGAGATATTAAGGGAAGTAATAGATAGAGAGCGTAAAAGACCAATAGTCCTCTTAGGGGGTATAACATTTGCTGGATTTAATATTATAGATCCGTTAATAATACATAAGGAGTACAATATACCAGTAATAGTGGTATCTAAGGATAAACCAGATAATGATAAGGTTAAAGAGGCATTAATAAAGAACTTTCCAGATTGGATGGAGAGATATGGGATTATAGAGAGATTTAGTAGTAGAGCTAGTAAACTCATAGAAGTATGTAAATATGGTAAACTCTACATTAGAGTGGTAGGGTTGAATGAGTTTGAAGCAAAGAGTATAATTAGTAAAACCCAATTAACTGGAGGAATACCTGAACCTCTAAGGGAAGCAAAAGCTATAGCATCAGCTATTGCAAGAGTATACTTTCAACTACTAATGTCGGATGAAAAGAAATAAAATACGGGATAATACATATCATATTGAGGAGCCGGGGTGGCCGAGTGGTCCAAGGCGGTGGGCTCGAGTTATCAGCTTTCCGGCTTTAAAAGGGAGA
>DQVH01000083.1 GCA_015661855.1 Desulfurococcales archaeon | reverse complement strand
TTAGTATGTCTTTAGCTCTATTGACAATCTTCTTTATCTTTTCAGCTCTTAAATCGATTATTTCCTCTACAGATATTTTTGCACTGTATGGGCCTATTCTATCAACTATCTCTATTAGTGCTGCTAATAGTGCTGTTTCAACTCTATCTAGATTTGATGGTATCGTTATTGTACCATATGTTTTCGTGTTTTGAGTTTTTAAGTCAACTTGAATTCTACCTATTCTACCCTTATCCTGAAGATCTCTTAGGTCATACTCTTCCCCTAGAAGACCCTCTGTTTGCCCAAATATTGCTCCTATAACATCTGATTTTTCAACTATACCTTCAACTTCAAATTTTGCTTTAATAAGGTATTTCAAGTTTTCACCTTGTAATTTTAGTTTTCAACATCTCATTTAGATAGTATTGTGCTTCTCTATTCTCCTTAAAGAGTTTTCTCACTGGCTCAAGGTATTTAATTAGTGCTTCTGCTGTTGCATTCTTTAAGTCTAGGGGGTGTAGTTTCCCCTCAACATATAGTTTCTCCAGTTCATCATATGAGTATACGTCTAGTGGACCTCCGTATTTTTCAGGCCTATCTATGTGTAGTACGAATTTGTCTTGGGCGAATAGTATGTACTTATTTATTTCAAGTATTGGATTAAATTGTGTCTGTCTAGGTGGACAGTATGCTTTCCTAATCTTCTCCCTTATAACCTCTGGTTCATCATGTATGAGTATAGCGTTTCCGGGTTTAGACTTACTCATTTTTATATTGAGAATAGCCTCTTCATCACTCTTATACTCCATTCTACCTGGACCTAGTAGTCCACTTAGTATGGGTGTATGTATCGCTATCGGCTTTTTGAATCCTAGTTTAGGTGCAAGCTCTCTAGCTAGTACATGGGCTCTACGTTGATCCATACCTCCAACTGCTATATCTAAATCTAAATAGAATATGTCTGCTATTTGCATTAACGGGTACACTAGTTTTGAGAAGTCTGTTTCAGCTTCATCAGCTCTCCTACCCATAATAGTTAGTGCTCTCTTAACTCTAGCTAATGTTAGGTTTTTTGCAGCCCTTAAGACGATAGCCCAGTAGTCTTTATCTGAAACTAGCTCTTCAGCATCAATAAACTTTATTCTATCAATGTTAATACCTAACCCCTTTAATGCATATCGGATATACCTTGCACACTCCCTTATCCTCTCAATATCTCCGCCTAGTTTATCATTTATCCACGCATGCCATGTAGCCTCTAGTAGGTACATTTCTATACCGGCATCAACTAAATCTTGTACTTTCTTAGCCCATATAATCCATCCTATATGGAATAGCCCGCTTGGTTCAAAACCTAGGTAGCCCTTAAGCTTCTCTCCAGACTCAATTTTCTCTTTAAGCTCTTTAAGTGTTATTATCTCAAGGGTGTTCCTTACTATCTTCTTTAGCTTCTCCTCACATACTGGCAATTTCTACCACCTACTAGTCCTCCTTACACTACTTAGATGTTCAGCTTTAACTTTATTGAATACACTAAATACACTATGTTTAGGGTTATTTAGGTTTTATTATCTAGGATTGGTTGGGCCGGGTTAGCCTACTGTCCCCCACCGCTAACACTCGCACTCATTGCGGGATAGACTATCCCTCTCGTGCGGGCTCTTAACGGTGGGAGCGGGGTTGTCGTAGGCTAACCCGGCCCAGTTAAGTTGTGTTAGTATTCAACTTAACATTTTCTCCCTGTTTAGATTTAGCTTTAACCTCTTCTCTGCCATAGGTTTGTTAAATTGATTTCAAATGCTGCTATAGGATATACTATTTTCAGTTTCTCTAGGAGTTCGGGGTTTACCTCACCTATAATTCCTCTTTCCTCACCCTCAATTACAACTATAGCTGTTCTACCTTTAATGAAAGCTTTATGCTCATATGGCTTTAGTTTATACTTTAACCCTAGGTTTTTAAGGAGCATGTGTAGTACTGCGTGAATGTCTTCAAACCCTACTTTGTATGATAGTATTAGTGCTGCTAAGTGTGTTTCCGTGTAGACCATGTCATCTTTATAGACAACTACATCACCTACCTCAAATATTTTTATTGGGTGTTCTTTATACTGATTTTCAGCTGCAAATACTATATGTGATGGTAATAATGATGCCCTAATACTATCCATATACTCTACAACAGGGTTCTCTAATTCTAAAATACCAGTATCAACTATTAGCTCTTGTAATCTCCTACTTACAAGCATGTATGTTACTACTTCCTGAAAACCAAATCCCACCATTAACTCTCTAATAAGCCTTGTAAATGTCGTTTTTGGGAGCTCTCTACCTATGGTGTATATTGTTGGTGGTTCTGGAGTTAAATTATGGTATCCATAAGCTATAGCAACATCTTCAGCTATATCAACTTCACCAATTATATCATGTCTATAGGGTGGTATAGTGACTTCAAGTTTATCTTTATCTAGTACTCTACACTCTAACCTCATTTTCCTAAGTAGCTTTACAATATCGTTAACATCCAAATTTAACCCAATAATTGAGTTTAAACCTTTAACTGTAACTACCATTTTAGTATATTCTAGTTTAGGTAGTTTTAGTACTTCAATTTCAGAGTGTGGGTATTCTACTCTTACAAGTCCTATCTTTCTAGTTTTTGATGCTTCTGCAAGTGTAGTTACCAGTATATCTAGTAGTTTTATTAAAGTGTTAATGTCGGATCCCGTAATATCTATGAATATATTTCGTGTACTAGTTTCAATCTTCGTATAATCACTATTTATTATAGGTGGCATTGATAGAACAATACCGGTACTTGTTACGAGTAGGGGATATAATGGTTTATCTATGAGGAGGTGTGCATACTCTTTACCCTTCTCAGTCTTCTCCAGTATCTCTCTACCTGTCATTTCAGTCAGCTCATGTAATGGTCTAAACTTTATCTTATCTGGCGGTAAAGCCTTATAGTATATAGTATTTGATTTAATTTTGTCTAAATCGTGAAGTCCTATTGCTGCTTTCCTTCTATTTCTAGCAATTGTTATGTGGAGTTTTTCTTGAAACTGCATAATCTCATTTAGGAGATCCTCATCCATATTAAGATCGTAAACTGCTGCACATACAACGTACGGTCTAACATTTTTAACTGTAGGGTCGACAATAACTGTTATACCTGTATCAACTATGTTATACTTTGGTATACCAAGTTCTATACCCAGAATGCCCTTAACTGCTCTAGCTATACCCTCACTCATTAACATATCTAGTCTACTGGCATTAACTTCAATATTCCATTCATCATTTTCGCCTACTTCTTCAACTTCACATCCAATACTAAATAGTAAGTGTTTAAGCTCTTCATCTAGTATTTCTGGGTTTATGAGCTTCTTCAGCCTACTCTTTTTAACTCTGATTGTAGGCATAGAGTTTCACCTTAAACTCATATTTCTAAGGTAGTCTATGTCTTTAGAGTATAGCATTCTTATATCGTTAATTCCTAAGAGTATCATTGCTATTCTATCTAAACCCATACCCCACGCTGCTACAGGGTATTTTAACCCTAAGGCCTTTAATACTTCAGGTCTAAACATTCCCGCACCAAAGCATTCAACCCAACCTATTTTAGGATGATATATGTAGCCTTCAACTGATGGCTCAGTGAATGGGAAGTATCCTGGTTTAAACATTACCTTCTCTATCCCAAGTTGCTTAAAGAACTCCACTATTATTCCTAGTAGATTTCTAAACGTTAAGTTTCTATCCATAACTATACCGTCAAACTGGTAGAATTCTGGTAGGTGTTTTGCATCTATCTGGTCTGGTCTAAACACTTTACCTATAGCAAACATTTTTACGGGGGGTTCTCTGTGAGTTACAAGGTATCTTGCTGATACCTGAGTTGTCTGTGTTCTAAGTATAAACCTTCTAGCAATATTTATATCCCATTTATATTTCCACCCTTTTTCATGAACCTCTTTAACTCTTCTAACGATATCGAGATTTTCATCTAGAATACCGTATTTTGGCTTTTTAATCCAAAATGTATCATGAATTTCCCTTGCCGGATGATCTTGAGCTTGAAATAGGATATCAAAGTTCCAGAATTCCATATCTACGTAGGGTCCCTCAGCTTCCTCAAAGCCCATTGATAGTAGTATCTTCTTAATGTAGTCTATGAATTCTAAGTAGAAGTGTTTCTTACCCGGATACACTCTTGGTGGTTCAGCTGAAATATTGTACGGTTTTAGACGGTACTTACGCCAGGTACCTGAAACTAGATGTTCATGTGTTAGTACTGAGAGTACTGGTTTAGCTCTTTCTAAAAATAGTTTACCTGTAGCTGTTATTTCGATAATCAGGTCAACTAGTATTTTCTCTTCAACTAAACCTCTACTCTTTAATGTGTTAATAATATCTTCTTCACTGGCAGTTATACTCGTTGATGTTATAACACCTTTACTTAAAATCCTATTTAGTATTGATTGTTCGGGGAATAACTGTTCTAACCGTCCCTCCCTTAATAACTTAACTACCCCCCCATGTACTATAGCTAATTTTTTCTCTCTAAGCCACTTAAGAGCTATTGATAATTCTTTTTTAGGAAATCCTCTCTCAATAATTTCCCTTATACTTAATTGTTTACCACATTCAATAAGTAGTTTATAGAGTCTTAGTTCTGGAAGACCCTTCTTAGCATATTCAACTCCCTCACTTGTTAACTTATACTCTTTTACCTCTACCCTATTAGCCTTTACAGCATTCTTTACCCTAAGACTTTCGATAACTGCCATAACCGTAGGTAAAGGTATATTTAGTTTACCTGCTATTTCACTAGCTCTATAAGCTTTGCCATCCTTTAATGTACCTAGTATTTTCAGTTCATTTTCAGTTAAGCTTACAACCTCATTTACTTCCATAAATATTTACCTCCTATGGAGTATACATTTTTACTTTAAGGTTACCTTGTTTATCTATTTCGTTAAGTCTAATTCTATGGGATGTAATAGGTCTATTATCAACAGTTTTCATTACGGGTACTATTATTAGTTTTAGTGTTTTCCATCCTCTTTTAGACCTTAATATGTTTACTCTTACACCTTTAGGTAGTGTTTCCTCACTAACAACTAGGAGGTCTATTTCCTTTCTCTCAAGAACTACATCGTATGGTCCCGATATCTCAACAATTTCAAACCTTTTAGCTCTGTACATTTTAGTTAGTTTAGTGCATAAGTCTTTTACGTGTTTAACTCTGACCATATAGGGGTCTATTTTCTCCCATGCTATTTTATTTGAAAGTTTCCTATCAGACATTACGCCTATTATAACGTAGTCTGCATTTTTGAATGCTTCACTTATTAGCTTTTCATGGGCTACATGTAGTTTATCAAATGTTCCAGCAACAACACCAACTATCTCCTTCCTGTCTGTACTTAACTGAACAATATTAAACACCCTTAATCTTACTATGACTATATTGTAGTGTTTAGAAAGTGTATTTTTCTCCAGGTTTTAAGGGTACTATTTTGACTTTAAGTTTTCTTTTTTCAACCTCTCTAATTAGTTCACTTGGATCCCTCTTTATTACATCAAATGTACCATAGTGCATTGGTATAACTATTTCCGGTTGGAGTAGTTCTATTGCTTTAGCTGCTTCATAGGGGCCCATAGTGTAGTGGCTACCTATAGGTAATAATGCTATTTTTGGCGAGTATAATTCACCTATCAGTTTCATATCGTAGAATACTCCAGTATCACCAGCATGGTATATACTAGTCTCTTTACCTATAACGATGAATCCTACTGGTGAACCCCAAGGTGAACTATGATATGCTGGTACCATAACAATCTTTAACTCCTTAACGGTAACTGTACCCCCAATATTCATACCTATAGTTTTAGCTCCCTTCCTGCTAAGCTCCTCAGCAACCTCATATATTGCTATGACTGGTGCTCCAGTCTTCTTAGATATTTCAGCAGATTCACCAGTATGATCAAAGTGGCCGTGAGTTACGAGTATTAAGTCAGCTTTAGTTATCTCATTTAGCTTTACTGGTGAGAGTGGATTAGTAATCCATGGATCAAAGTATAGTATTTTACCATCTAACTCTACCTCAAAAGCTGCATGACCAAGCCACCTAATATAGCCCATAAACTATACATCACCCCTCTCTAACAACATAAAGCCTATTCTAGTAATCAAATCGTATATGACAATATTTAAAGGTTAACTACTTCTAGCTTTAAAGAGGGTAATTTGGCATTATTAATTGAAGAAGGGGGTGTAAATAATATTATGGAGTATGGAGATGAGGTATCGCCCGAGGAAGCATTAGAGTATTATATTAAGGCTGGAAGAATTGCCTATAGGGTATTGAATGAGACTATTAGACTTGTTAAACCGGGTATTAGGGTTTTAGAGTTATGTGAGTTTTCTGAAAGGAAAATTAAAGAGTATGGGGGTAAGCCTGCATTCCCCACGAATATATCGATTAATAATGTTGCAGCACACTATACATCACCAATAGGTGATAATACTATAGTACCTGAAGATGGTGTTGTAAAGGTTGATATCGGAGTTCAGGTAAACGGATTTATAGCTGATATAGCTAAAACTGTAACGCTAAACCCTAACTATGAGGATATGGTTGAAGCGGTTGAAGCAGCTTTAGAAAACGCATTAACCATAGCTAAACCGGGTATTCGTATTAGTGAGTTGAGTAAAGTTATTGAGGAAACTATTAAGAGGTATGGTTATAAGCCTATAAGGAATCTTAGCGGTCATGAGGTGAAAAGGTATAGTCTACATGCAGGAACATCAATACCTAATGTTAAAACGTTTTCACTTGAAAAACTTAAGCCATGGCATACTTATGCTATAGAGCCTTTTGCAACAAACGGTGCAGGCTATGTAAGGGATTCAAAGGAAATATACATTTACTCTCTACGTAAAGTTAGAAAACCACAATCTAAAATAGAGGAGAAGATAATTAGTAAGGTTAAGTCTGAGTATAAGTGGCTACCTTTCTCTGAGAGATGGCTTACAGAATTGGCTGAACCAAATACTTTAAGGAAGACTCTAAAAAGTTTAACTAGGAGGGGTATACTTCAGGGATACCCAGTTCTCATTGAGGGATTAAATGGTATTGTTGTTCAGGCTGAACATACAATACTAGTTACAGATAAAGATATAATTGTAATTACTAAGCCTTAAAACTCGACATGAAACCTATATTAACCCTAGAGTAGTTATGTTACTCCTGAGGGTTAAAGACTAATGTGAAGTGAGAGATGATTATGTTTCAAACTGGCTCATATGACATAATGTCGCTTATTAATACGTTAATATTTCTAACGTTAATGTTCTTCATATTCACTGGGTTAAATCAGAGGTTTCAAATGGCACTATGGATACGTAATATAAGGAATTACTTACTTAGAATAGAGAAGATAGCTGCTGATGCGAGAAAGCAGTGTATAGAGGCGTTAAG
>DQVH01000066.1 GCA_015661855.1 Desulfurococcales archaeon | reverse complement strand
CATACTGTTAAGTTTAACCTAAATGTTTTACCTGGTAGGATTTTAGCTCTATGGGCCATCATTGACATTCTATGTAGTGATGGCTGTCTATTAAATAATACTATGTCTCCATCCTTTAGGTGTCTTTCAACTATAAAGCCTGGTGCTAGTGTTTCAGCTAGCGCCTTTCTATCCTTTACAAATCTTAGGTCTACTCTTCTACCATCAGGTCTTACTATATAGTTTGCTCCAGGCCACTTATAGGGACCGTTTATAACGTACTTTCTAAGTTCATTAATATTCCATGGTGTTACTCTTTCTGGTACTGTTAGTATTTTTGCTACATCTATTGGTACTCCTACCTCGTTTATACTTAGATTGGGGTCTGGTGATATAACTGTTCTAGCTGAAAAGTCTACTCTTTTACCTGAAAGATTACCTCTAAACCTACCCTCTTTACCCTTCAATCTCTGTGCTAGTGTTCTTAATGGTCTACCCGACCTATGTTTTGCTGGTGGTATACCTGGTACTTCGTTATCGAAGTATGTTGTTACATGGTATTGGAGTAACTCCCATAGATCTTCTATTATTAGTTGTGGTGCACCTGCCTCTATATTTTCTCTTAGTCTCTCATTAATTCTCACTATGTCAACAAGTTTATGTGTTAAATCGTCTTCAGCTCTAATACCTGTTTCTAAGAGTATTGATGGCCTAACGGTTACTGGGGGTATTGGTAGAACTGTAAGGACCATCCATTCGGGTCTTGCATCTTTAGGATCGAATCCTAAGAGTAGTAGGTCATCGTCAGGTATTCTCTCTAATCTGGCTCTTACCTCTACTGGGTTTAGTTTTACAACACCCTCCTTCCTCTCCTCATAGAATGATGTTGGCTTTTCTAATCTTATTTTGTACTGTTTTTCACCACAATGGGGACATGTAGTTGTCTTTAATGCTCTTTTGAGTATATGTTCATTAAGCCTTTTAGCTAGTAACGGCCATCTCTCACATAGCTTTTTGTATAATTCTAAATATTTCTTTACATCTTTTTCTGGAATTAATATTCTACCACATCTACGACATGTAGCTCTTAGGAGGTTGTGTATGTGTTTTACGAATCCCACATGTATTACTGGTCTTGCAAGTTCTAAGTGTCCGAAGTGTCCAGGACACTCACCCATAGTGTTACCGCAAACTCTACACTTACGTCCAGGCTCTATAACACCTAGTTTTGGATCCATTAAGCCTCCTTCAATAGGCATACCGTCTTCATCATAAGTGTCGGTTGTAATTATTGCTGTAACTGACATTTTCCTTATTATATCAGGTGAGAGGATACCAAACTTTATAGCTTTTATACGTTTAGTTATTTCAGTCATTATTAACCACCTTAAACAATATCAGTGAGTTTAAGTCTGGGTGCAATACACATACTCATAAGTTCTTGTAGGAGGAGTTTGAATGCATAGGACATTGGTATTGGGTGTAATCTACCTTTATCACCACATATTGGGCATACTAGTTTATCGTGAATTCTATCATAGTATCCTATGAATCCACAGTTTTCACATACGTAAACTATTGTTCTATCTGATGCATCAAGTAGCCTCTCTTTAAGTAATAGTGCTGCACCATGACCTATTAGGCAGTCTCTCTCCATCTCTCCGAATCTTAGTCCTCCCTCTCTCGCCCTACCTTCTGTAGGCTGTCTCGTTAATATTTGTACAGGCCCACGAGCTCTAGCATGTATTTTATCTGCAACCATGTGGTGTAATTTCTGGTAGTATACTATTCCTATAAAGACTCTCGACTTTAGCATTTCACCTGTTCTTCCGTCATACATTACCTCAGTACCATCACTCCTATAGCCTAAGCTATGTAACTCCATTTTTAATTTGCCTGGTTTTTCACCATAGAATGGTGTGCCATCGACAAATCTACCACTTAGTGCTGCTACCTTACCTGCAATAGACTCTATTAACTGACCTAATGTCATACGTGATGGTAATGCATGTGGGTTTATTATTAGATCTGGTACTATACCCTCCTCAGTGAATGGTAGATCCTCTTGTGGTGCTAGATAGCCAACTACACCCTTCTGTCCATGTCTTGACGCAAATTTATCCCCTAACTCTGGTATTCTTAAGTCTCTTACTCTTACCTTTACTAATTTATTTCCATCTGCAGTCTCTGTTAACATAACCATGTCTACTATTCCTTTCTCACCATACCTCATAGCTACCGATGTTTCTCTTCTTATTGTTGCACCTAATCCTAACTCTTTAAATTCCTCCATGAATCTTGGTGGACTTGTTCTGCCTATTAAGACTTCTCCTCCCCTTACTTCTATCTCTGGATCTACTACACCATCCTCTGATAGTTTAGTGTATGCCTCTTTACCTCTATAACCTCTTACTGTTGGTTTTGGTATCTCTATTCTATCTTCTTGACCTCCTGGATACTTCGCTTCTTCTACTTCGTATAGTCTGAAGAACGTTGATCTAGCTAATCCTCTTTCGACAGCTCCCTTGTTTAGTATTACTGCATCCTCTATGTTGTAGCCTGTGTATGATAATACAGCAACTATAAAGTTTTGCCCTGCAGGTCTATAGTTGTAGCCTATTAGGTTTAACCCTTTAGTTTGAACGAGTGGTATTTGTGGGTAGTGTAGTAGGTGTCCACGTGAATCTGTTCTAAGTTGATAGTTTGCTGCATAGAGTCCTAGAGCTTGCTTTACCATTGCTGCTTGATAGGTATTTCTTGGTGACTGATTATGTTCAGGGTAGGGTATTGTCGATGCAGCTATACCTAGTATTGCTGGAGGCCATATTTCAAGGTGTGTATGTTCTGGTGTGATCTGTTCAGGCTCTAAAGCTATGTATGCATTCTCCTCCTCCTCTGCATCAAGATACTCTACTATACCGTTCTTAACTAGATCGTTGAAAGTCCATTCTCCCTTACGTATCTTCTCTACATGTTCAGGTTTTAATTTGAGAACGCCATTCTCTACTACTAGTAGAGGTCTTCTAGCTCTACCTGCATCACAATTTACGTAGACTTCGTTAATATATTTGTCCTTGTAATGTGCTATATTTACTTCGGGGTCTATTTCTCCCTTTCTTCTTAGTTCTCTCACTTTCCTAACAAGTTCTTCAGGTTTCTGATGGTAGCCTATGAGTCTACCATTTAGGAATACTTTTGCACCAGCATTTGTTATCTCCTTTGATATCACTTCATCTATTGGTATTACTCCTAGTTTGTAAAGTAGCTTCTCAACACTCGATTCGTCAATACCTACCGATATGTAAACCATTAGTGCTAGGTTTTTAACGAGTCCACAGTTTGGTCCTTCAGGTGTTTCAAATGGACATATTCTACCCCACTGTGTTGAGTGTAAATCTCTTGCTTCAAAGTGTGGTTGACTTCTACTTAGTGGTGATACAACTCTCCTTAGGTGGCTTAGTGTTGACATATAGTTTGTTCTATCAAGTAGCTGGCTTACACCTGTTTTTCCGCCAACCCAGTTTCCTGTTGCTAGAGCATGTCTTAGTCTCTCACTTATAACGTCAGCTCTTATTAGTGCTGGAATACTCACCTTT
>DQVH01000148.1 GCA_015661855.1 Desulfurococcales archaeon | reverse complement strand
TAGCCGATGTAGTAGGGGATCTAGCTAGAGGTGTTAGAACAGTAGCAGTAGTTTATGGTGAAAAGACTGCAGCAAAAGTAGCAAGTGTATTCTACATACTAGCTGTAGCTCTAACACCAATACCAGTAGTACTCGGCATAGTAAACCCACTATACATACCATTAATACTAGTAGTAGACTTAGGATTCATAATATCAGCAATAACCATAATGAGAGATTATAGGAGGACCATAGCTTTAAGGGAGAAAAGGAGAGCACTAATACTAATGCTACTAGGATTAATAGCGTTCATGATTGGAACATTATAGCTAAATAAGAGTACTAAACAGTAGTAAAATTTATAAACTCTAACCGACATTACTCTACTGGACCAACCGCTACTTCCACTCGAGAATACTCTACATATAGACTACTTCAGCAAGTTAGGAATTGAAAAATAACCTTAACATTAGAAACCGAAAGTACAGTATAAAATACTACACCTAAAGCTCAACTAACATTATCATATAATACCCTTCAAAGTATACGTTAAATCCACTCTACACTATGCCTATTTAAAGTATTTACCGTATTGAAGGAGGTGTTAACGAATGAGGAGAGTGAGGAAGTGTAGTATTGTTGTTAGGAAGGTGTATAGGTTTAGTTCTACATTGAGATATGTAGCTAAAATTATAACTGTATGTCTAGTTTATGCTCTAGCAGGTTTACTCTTATACATATTATGTTACAGGTCAAATCTGGTACTTATAGAGTCATTTCTATGGTTAACTACTGCTATAACTTATCTTGGTAGGTTTATTACACTTAAAGTTCTATCTTCGAGGAAACTCTATACACATAGGTATGAGATTTTAAATCTTGAATCACTAGTAGCATTAATAACGTCGATTATACTGTTAGAGTTAACGTTGAGGATAGTCTACCAGTCAGCTACTAATCCACCTATATCAGCAACTCCACTATATCTATCACTATACCTCTTTACCAGCGGTATCATATCCTACACTATATATGTTTATGGTAGGAGGGTTTCCAGTAGAGTTAGTGTACCAACAGTAACAGTACAACTTTCAACATTAGAGTTTAAGTATAGTGTTCCATTTGAGTTTGGAGGAGGCTTAGCAATAGTAGCATCTAATATACTGTGTAACCCTATTATTGAATCTGTAACTACAGTAGTACTAGGAGTATATGTTGTTCTTAGCTACATACCCGTGTATAGGGATATAGTTTTACAGCTACTTGGTATAGGGACTAGAAGTATTGTTGAAACTACTAAGAGTATGGTTAAACGTATTGCCTCTAAAACTACCGGTATGAGGGTTATTAGAGTTAAAGTTAGAACTATAAGTAGTTTTAGTGAAGTAGAGGTTTGGCTTAGAGGTAGTCCTGAACAAACACTACTATCAGCATACACTATAGCCCAGTTTACAGCTAGAACAATTGTTAGAAGAATACCACATGTAATTAGAGCTTTAGTTATAGTAGTACCAGATCTTAGAGTAAAACGTAGAGTCTACACTGTAACTCCAGGTAGACGTTTAAAGAGTAGAGAGTGTCTAGTAGTAGTTGAGAATTTTAGAAGGAGATTGGGTAAACAAAGTACAGTTGGAGTATAAAGTTTACTTTGCCAGTACATATTTGTCTTCACAAACCTTCCTCAATAACCCCTCTTTAACGAGATATTCTAGTGCACTCTTAAAGTATAGTTCTCCAACATCAATACCATACCATTCCATAAACTTTCCAGTAATATCCTTATACGACCACTCCTTCTTAGTTTTACCCTCCTCTAGTAGCATTCTCCTCATAAACTGTATTGTATCTTCAAGTCTAGTCCATGGATACTGGAACCACGTCCACTCCTTAACCTCCATGTAATAGTAGTCTGGTTTAAACTTTGCAACAGGTGATATCCACTGTAGAGCTGCAATTCTAAGCTCCTTAGGCTTCCACTCTCTAAGTATAAAGTCTCTTGCTAACATTAGTGATTCACCTGTATCAACAATATCATCTACTAGTAGTGCCTTCATACCGCTAAGGTCAATCCTATACTGAAACTTAATTATAGCTCTCTCAGCCTTCTTAGCTGCTTCAGTCCAGTGCTGACTCTGTATTGAAACTAGGTTTTCTACTCCAAGAAAGTCACATATTAGTCTTGCTGGTACATAGCCTCCACGTGCAACAGCAATAACAATATCCGGTTTATAACCTGACTCTTTAATCTTTAATGCTAAACCATAAGACCAAGATACGATTTCATCCCATGATACAAGTTTAGTCTTAACCTTAACCACAGGTCTCCCTACACTTTAAACTTTAAAAACGTATATAAGCTTTCTTAACACCCCCACGTTAATACGTTTTAAATAGGTTAGGTTACGAGTTGTCTACTGTACTATCTAGACTCTACGTTCTTTACGGTAGAATTTTATATACGGTGATTCAAGAAAGAATCCATTCCTACACTTAGGGCATATAATGTATGGTGGTCTCTCCCTAAACTCTTTCTCAACATTTGAGTTTTCAACGTATAATACACTCTCATACATTAGCCAGAACTCTCTAGCTTCACCTTCAAATCCACAGTATGGACATTTAATTTTCATAGTCTAGTATCCACCACCACTAAACTTTATACCCATACCCTACTCTTTAAATCTAGTTTACTCTCAACTCTAACCTGGATCTTCCACACTATTGATTATTGTTCTATCCGTATCGAGTATTACGTCTACACCTAGTATCATCGAGTATACGGGTGTAACTGTTGAATCCGTTAATAGTAGATTAGTAGATTTATGGAATTCTAGTAGTACCTGCTGAGAGAGCATACTGTTAACTGCTTGTCTATAGTTGGGTGTAGTGTTTTTACTCTTAAAAGTGTTATCATGTAGCTATTTAGACATATTTGTAATGTAGAGGAGCTTTTAGAGTAGTTCCGGTTGAACTTATTAACTACAAAACGCTTATATAGATAACTGTGTTCATGATTTTCCGAGAGCTACATTTAGAGGACTGTAGGGTATCCAGTGTAGATACTAATGGGTGATGGTGATAGATTAAATGAAGTTAAACTATTCTAACCAATCACTTCAAAGTGAATTTACGGATAGTAGTGTAGGTGTATGGGTTGAAGCTGTTGCAACAGATGTTGATGGTACTCTATCGATTAGTAGGGACGACTATAGACTTGACATTGAAGCAATTAATGCTATTAGGGATTTAGAGTCTAACGGTATTAAAGTCATATTCATTTCAGGTAACTCTCTACCATTAACTGTTGGTTTAGCTAGATACTGTGGTGCATCAGGACCTGTTGTAGCTGAGAATGGATGTATAGTATACTATAAGGGTAAAATAATACCTGTTGTAAGAGAGTCTGCTAAGAGTATTGCTGATGAAGTAGCTAGAGTATTCAAGGAGTATATTGAGCCTTCATGGCAAAACCCGTATAGGCAATTCGATTACGCATTCCGTATAAAGCGAGAGTATAAGAGTAGAGTTTTCGAGGTATGTGAGAGAATTTCAAGATATATTGAGAGTAGAGGTTACGATAGCCAGGTTAAGGTCATGTATAGTGGTTTTGCACTACACATTATACCTAGAAGTGGAGGTAAATCAGTTGGATTAAAGGTAGCATGTGAGCTAGCTAATGTAAAACTAGAAAACGTTGTTGGAGTAGGCGATAGTGTAACAGATATAGAACTGTTACAGACAGTGGGTATACCAGTAGCAGTAGCAAATGCAGATTTAGAGTTAAAAAAGATAGCTAAATACATTACATCAAAACCTAGTGGTAAAGGGTTTGCAGAACTAGCAAAAATAATCTTAACTAACCCACAACAACTACTAAAACAGCAATAACACTGTAGAATAGACCTCACACAACTATACTATTGTAGCTCTAAACAATAATGTTTATCTAGTATTACCGTATATACTTCAATACAAGCATTCTAGAGAGCTAACTAGAGGGTGTTAGGTTTATGACATGTAATGTTGATGTTAACTTCCTAGTTGAGAAGGCTAAAAGTGTTCTAGGTAATAGTTATGCACCCTATAGTAATATTCATGTTGCATCAGCTGTACTTACAAAAAGTGGTAGAGTATATTTAGGTGTTAATGTTGAAAACTCTAGTTACGGATTAACTATATGTGCTGAGAGATCAGCTATATCCTCAATGGTAACCCATGGTGAAAGAGAGCTTGTAGCAGTTGCAGTAGTCACGGATATGGATAAACCTATACCACCATGTGGAGCATGTAGACAAGTTATTGCTGAATTCAATCCTGAAGCAACAATAATAATGCATAGTGTGAAAACCAAGGAGACAATAGTTATGAACTTGAAGGAGTTATACCCACAACCATTCAAGCTCACTACAACTTAACATAGTCTACCTCGAGTATACTCTCCACCCTAATCTCACTACTATATGTCGGTAGACTTCAACGTAACCACACTCCAATGAAGTAAGTCCATGAATACATAAACTTTAAGTTACTCATTAAAGTTAAGATACTACTAGAGTAGTCTATACTAGAACCTCATAGACTGAGATGATGATTGCGCTCTTCGCTCAGATAGGTGAAGATGAGCCATCCAGCTGATAATACTCAATACTTCCCTCTAGAAGGTAATAGAATGTGAGAAAAAGATGATTTAACTTTACGTTTAGGAGGAGATCTTACTAAGTAGTTTAGGCTTATGAGGATGTAGTATAGTTTGGTACTACTGGTGGTAGTTTAACCTTTTTAGCATACTGTACGTTTATTACTCTATGAGCTATCACTAAGATAACTATACCTACCGGTAGTAGTATTGCTGGATGCGTTAATCCCATAGCGAATAGTAGGAATAGTATTGCTGATACTCCTGCTGCTGTTACAGCATACGGTATTTGTGTTGTCACGTGGTCTACATGGTCTGCTGCACTAAACATTGACGACATAATTGTGGTATCACTTATTGGTGAACAGTGGTCTCCAAATATTCCACCAGCAAATACTGATGCAATACTAGCATAGGTTACTATGTATGGGTCTACTCCCTGTGCATGAGCTAAACTCCAAGCCATAGGTATAGCTATAGGCATTGTTACACCAAAGGTACCCCAGCTAGTACCAGTAGTAAATGATATGAAGCATGCAATTAGGAATATTATGAATGGTACTGTTAATGCTGGAATACCCATAGCTTCAGCTAATCCTACAACGTAGTTTGCTGTACCAACACTATCACATGCAGTCTTAATACTCCAGGCTAACACTAGTATAGCGTTAGGTAGTATCATAAGATACATACCCTTAATTGTATAGTCTATCCACTCACTAAACCTCATATAGCCTCCTAGAAGTACAATTACAGATGCTATAAGGTATCCTACAAAACTACCCCATAGTAGTGCTGTTGCTGCATCAGCATTCATTAATGCTTCAGTAAATGGTGTTTCCCACCATTTCGAGGGATCTTCCGCTCCAGTAACCCACATACCTAGAAGTGTAACTATAACTAACCCTATAACTGAGTATGCAAAGAGGCTTGGTGGAGCTCTAGCTTTAACATTGCCTAGAACAGTCTCAGTTGGCATTAGTGGTGATGCTCCATCCCTCAACACTTTACCCTCACTTACAACTCTATGTTCAGCTTTCAACATTCCACCATAATGCCTCCTAGTTAAAACCACCAGTAATACTAGGATTATAGCTAGTATTGAGTAGTATCTGTATGGTACACTCATAAGCCATGCAAAGTATGCTTCAACACTAGGTTTCGGAGTTAAACTCTTAAAAGCCTCCTTAATTAAGCCTACCTCGTAGCCTATCCATGTAGATATAAACATTAACCCAGCTATTGGTGCTGCTGTTGAGTCAACAATGTAGCTTAGAAGCTCTCTACTAACCCTCAATCTATCAGTTAGAGACCTCATAGCATTACCGACTATTACTGTGTTAGAGTAGTCGTCAAAGAATATTAGTATTCCTAGAATTGATGTTGCAAAACTTGCTCCTCTAGCAGTCTTAATTCGCTTACTTAGTAGTTCAGCTAGTGAGTGCATAGACCCAGAAGCATAGATTAATGCTACCATAGCTCCAATGATGAAGTCGAATAGTAGTATTGTTGCATTCCATGAGTCAGTAACATTCTCAATAATCCATGAGAATGTTAGTGTTGTTGCAGCAAGCGGGTTCCAGCTAGCAACTATTAATGCACCAACCCATACACCTATAAACAATGCTGGCAATACCTGTCTAGTAGCAATACACAGTATTATAGCTAGTAATGGTGGTAGTAGCGATAATGGGCCATATTCCAACTATTAACACCACGGACTCTAAAGAGTTATGTGGGTGTATTTAAGTGTTACTTTAATGGGATACAATAGTATGTTAAGCAGAGTGTATATAGTAGAATATGGCCACTACACTTTTCTCCCTAAAAGCTGAATATACTACTTGGTGGCAGTAGTGTACCAATATGATCCTAAAGAGTTTCTTCTACCACTAGTTCTATTTAGGGATAGGGAGACACAACACATACTCAGAGTAGACTATAACGGTGGTACTAGTACACTACTAGACATACTATCAGTGTTAAGGGATTTAAGGGTGAAAATTATATCGGCTATAGTGTCTCCACAAACCAGTAATGTAAAAGAGGCATATATAGTATTATATGTGGATTTGGATAATGCTAAAGTTGATAGCCTAGATAGTCTAGTGGATAAACTAGAGAGTGTTAAAGGGGTACTAGGTGTTGAGAAGTGTAAAACAGTATACCAGAACATTATAGTGAATACACTCGTAAAACCCATGATAACAGCTGGTGAGAGAGCAATAGTAAATCATGCTAGAGGTATAGCTAAAGTACTAGAATACCTTTATAGTAGGTTTCCTGTAGGTGGAAAGGCTCTAGTCTACTACTTAGGCTACATAGCGGGAACAAAACTAGTAGATTATGCTAGGAAAATATCAGATGTAAGTAACCCACATACACTACTAGAGTTGTCATTGAGTATACTCCAAACACTAGGCTATGGAGAATTCGAAATCGAAAAGTATAGTGAGGAGGAAGGGAAAGTGAGAGTAGTCGTAGATGTAAGGGATAGTATGGAGTGTGAGGTAGTTAAGGGTGTAAAGAGTAAACCGTATAGTCAACTTATTAGAGGGGTATTAGCGGGAGTAGTCTCTAGAATATTCATAGGAAGGAAGATTACATGTAATGAAGTAAAATGTATAGCTATTGGAAACCCCTACTGCCAATTCGTAATAGAAGGGAAGTAAACAGTATTTAACACTTAATACTGCTAGTACCAAAATACTGTTAAAACCTAGAATAGAATACTATTCAGAGAGTTGTATGTATTTGAAAACACAATACCCAATATTCATTTTATTCGGTTTTACTGTTTCACTAGGGGGTTTCCTTATTGAACCATTACTTCCACTATACCTTATCTTCTATAGGGATATCAGGTTATTCTATGAAGTACACTTACTCTCATCAATATTCTATATTTCATGTTTTATAGGTAAACTCATACTGGTAGTGGCAGCTGGTAGTATTAAACTTTTAACCATTCTATCAGCGATAATACTACCTCCATCAATACTACTGTATAGTGTTTTAAGTGGCTTCTCCATAATGATTGTACGTATACTACATGGCTTTACACTCTCAATACTAATAACATCAGTATGGGTATGTATAGTTAGAACTGTTAACCCTACACTGTTGAGGAGGCTTATAGGTGTTCTAAACGCGTTTATAGGTTTAGCTGGAGCTATAACGTTTATACTATCCTACAGGCTTATCCAATACTATGGCTTCAACATACTACTATTAATAGCAGTACTACTATGTACTCTATCACTACCACTAGTACTGGCCATGACGTTATCGGGACTCTTAAATAGTGGTTTTAGGGCTTACTCACGCCTTAAACTCTATACAGCAGTTAATGTTAAAACTGTAACTGCTATCTCTATAGTTCTACTGTGTATCTTTATTAGGAGTTTAGGTTGTGGTATTGTTAAACCCTACTTTCCACCATACATAGTCTTACTCTTCAATAACATTATGTTTGCTTGGAGTATATTCGTTTATTCCGGTTTATCATATGTTTCTGGATCAATACTATCAATTATTATCCTAAAGTTTATAGAGCCATTAAAGCTAATGGCTACTAGCCTTCTAGGTATTAGTGTTGGTACATTAATCTACACCTACACTATGAGCCCTGAAGAGTTTATAGTTGCAACCATAATTACATCCCTTAACTCATCAATGTATAAAGTTAGCTACATAAACTACCTATCGAGAATAGTACATGGCCCCCTAAGAATACTACTAGTAGTGGTAGCGTTATCGCTAACTGATATAGGTTATGCTATAGGATCTCTAGTAAGCCCAAGTATAGGTGATATTAGGTTATCATTCAAAGCATACTCTATACTATCACTAACATGTATACCACTAGTAACACTACTAGTGGTGAGGTGTAGGGGGAGGTGTTAAGCTGTTTTAGGATACTTTATCTTCTTTACTGTTTCAGGATACTCCGATACATTACCTGAGGGGAAGTATATACTATCTATGAATACCTTGTGGAATACTCTCTCAGCAGCTAACTCTACATACTCTACTCTCTCATAGAGTTTCTCAACTTTAACTCTCCAATCAATATTCTTTAATAGTATTCTTGCACCGGATCCTGCAGTATTACCTACTAGTGTTATTTTATCTAATGGTACTTCTGGTAGGAGTCCTATAGTGATTGCGCTTTCAGGGTTTAGGTAGAATCCAAAACTTCCAGCTATGTAAACTCTATCTATATCTCTACGTGTTATACCTAGCTTCCCCGATAGTATTCTGAATGCTGCTTGTACAGCTGCTTTAGCTTTTTGAATCTCCCTTATATCCTTTAATGTTAAAACTATATCTCTTTCAGCTCCAAACTCTCCCTTCCTAACTATAATGTACTCGTAGCCATCACTACCTCTACGTATTCTAGGGTGGTCTGTTACCCTAAACTTACCAGTATAGTCTATTATACCTGTCTTTAACATTTCAGCTACAACATCTATAACTCCTGAGCCACAGATACCCTTAGCACTTGTACCACCTATAATGCTTATTTCGGGTTCTAAAGTTTCACTGTCAATTCTAACATGGTCTATGGCTCCATCTCCAGCTCTCATACCACACTTTATATGTCCACCCTCAAATACTGGTCCTGAAGCTGTAGAGGCTGCAATAACTCTACCATTACGTGCAATATAAACTTCAGTATTAGTACCTATATCTATGAATAGGTATGTTCCCTTCCTAAAGGCTAAGTCTAATACTAGTACCCCCATAAGGCTATCGGAGCCTATAAACCCTCTAACTAGTGGTGGTAGGTATACTCTAGCATGGGGGTTAACGTTTAACTTCAACTCTGAAGCCCTAACTGTTAATGGTTTTCTTACAGCTAACTCGTATGGTGAGCAACCAATCTTTCTAGGGTTAACACCTAGAAATATATGGTGCATAACACTATTACCTACAACAACTACATCAACAATATCGTTTAGGTTTATACCCCTACTCTCACAAATCCTCTTTAGAAACCTGTTTAAACTATTAATAATAGACTTTTGTAGTTCCTGAACTCCATACTCCATAGCATACGATATTCTTGAAACAACATCACCACCATAAACTACCTGGGGATTCTCGAAAGCTTCAGCTACAACTGTTTCACCACTAACCAGGTCTACAATGTATACTGCTACCTTACTAGTACCTACATCAACAGCTAAACCGTAAACCCTCCTACCATTACAGAGTACATCATATACCTCTCTAACTCCACCATAAGAGTATAGTAGTAGGTATACCTCGTCAGGTAGTGGTTGACCAAGTTTCCTCAAAACATTAAGGTTTATAGTGACATCTAGTCCCAGAGGGATCTCAATAGACTCTAGAGTACTAGCGTGAGGTGTAGTTAGTGTTACCTTACTCCTCCTAACCTTTACAACTCTTACAGCTGGTTTAAGTTCAACCTTAGGCTCATAACCTAAGATTGCAAACTTTAAAGCCCCTTTACTAGCAACATATACAACTACATCGCCTAGAATTCTAGTTTGACATGCAAGTCTAATACCATTCTTAACCTCCTCACCTAGAATACTCCTCTCAGTATCTGTAGGTTCTGAAACAGAACCCTCAATAACTCTAACTCTACACTTACCACACTTACCAACACCACCACATATACCTCCAACATCAACTCCAGCTTTCAAAGAGGCTTCATATATGGTTGAACCTCTAGGTACATCTACAGTGATATTCTGAGGTCTAAAGGTAACCTTAACCATAGTATAACCCTCTAATAGCAGTAGTTATGATGTGTGGGAGCGTGTTTTTACACTAACCTCTCTATCTAACTCTTCTATATGGTTTTGCTAGTGCTTTCGGGCCTCTAATCCTTCTACCGAAGAGTATTAGCGCTATTAATGCTACAAGGTATGGTAGCATTAGTGCAAACTGGTATGGGAACCACGCTGTTACAACAACTCCTGCAGCTTGTATTCTAAGTTGTAGAGCTTCAACAAATGCGTATAGTAGTGTTCCCAGCAGCATTTTCAATGGATCCCATCCACCTAGAATCACTAATGCTATAGCGATGTACCCTCTACCAGCAGTCATATTGTCAAGAAACATATTATACTGTGAAATCGATAGTAAAGCTCCGGCAATACCGCCCAAAACCCCTTCAATAGCTAACGCTATAAACCTATACTTATAAACGTTTATTCCGAGATAGTCAGCTACTAATGGGTCTTCACCACACGCTCTTAAATGTAACCCTATCCTAGTTTTATAGAGTACAATGTATGTTAACGGTATTAGTATGAATAGTAGGTATGTGAATACTGTTTGGTTGAAAAATATTGGGCCAATAACTGGTATCATCGATAAACCTGGTATCGGCATTTCAGTTATTATTGTTTCAACATGTGGTGGTACAGGACTTACATACCATCCGAAAATAGCTCTATAGAAGAAGAATGTTGCACCCATAGCTAAAATGTTCATAGATAAACCAACTATTATCTGATCTAATGCTAGAAGTACCGTTAGTATACCAAAGAATAATGCTAGTAGTACACCTACACCCATAGCACTTAGAATTCCAATCCACGGGTTATCAGTATAAAATGTTGTTATGAATGCTACGAAAGCACCAAAAAGCATAATACCCTCTATAGACAGGTTTAATACACCACTACGTTCAACTATTAGCTCCCCTAGAGCAGCTAATGCTAGTGGTGTAAGTATTCTAACTGTTGCAGCTAATTGTCCAACAACAATCTCGTACATAGCTACCTCACACTCACCCCTTTCACTAACATTATCCTCTTTAGAATGTACTCACCTGCAACAACAAGTATTATGAGTAAGCCTTGAACAAAATATGCTACACCAACAGGTACCTGAGCCATACGATGCATAGTATAACTACCGTTAATTAAACCTCCCATAAATATTGATGCTAACATAACACCAAAAGCATTAAGTCTACCAAGTAGTGCTACAGCTATCCCGGTAAAGCCGTAGCCTGGTGAAATTTCAGGTCTCATCTTGAACACTACACCAGTAACCTCGTTAGCTCCAGCAAGTCCAGCAAAGAATCCACTTAGAAGCATAGCGTAAATTATACTCTTCTCAACATCTACACCATAGTATCTTGCACTCTCCCTACTAGACCCTACAAGTTTCAATTTAAACCCTAACGTTGACCTTGAGAGCATAATGTAGACTAGGGGTACCAGTACTACTAGTGAGAATAGTGATCCAGCATGAAACCTATATTGAGGTATTATTCTTGGAAGCCACGTATTCTCAGGTATAGTTGGTGTTTCAGGAAAGTGTGATACTGGATCTCTAAGAGGACCATGGAGCATATAGCTTGTAAAGTATATTGCTATATAATTCATCATTATAGTAGTAAATATTTCGTTAATTTCGTATTTAGCCTTTAGTATAGCTGGAATAAAAGCCCATGCAGCACCAGCTAGTCCTGCACAAATCCAGATCAAGGGTATCGCTATAGCTGATGGTAAACCCCCACTATTTAATGCAACTATAGCTGCAATAAGACCCCCCATGTACAGCTGCCCTTCAGCTCCAATATTCCATACTTTAGCTGTAAAAGCTATAGCTAAACCTAGACTAACTAGTAGTATTGGTGTAGCTCTAATCAGTGTTTCAGAGACATAGTTATAGTTACCCATCATACCAAAATATAGATAGTATAGTGCTTTTATAGGATCAACACCTATAATGTAGATTACTAGTGAGAGAATAGCTAAAGCTATAACGATGGATATTACCGGGTATAGTGTGTAAATGACTTTTACCTTTTCAGAGTATTTTAGTTTAAACTTCACAATTCAACACCTACTATTCTACTCAGTTTTAACACCAAGCATGTACTTACTCAATTCAATAAGGTCTATTCTACTAACTTCATCGTATACTTTAACTATTCTACCTCCATATATTACTGCTACACGATCACTAAGTTTAAGTATTTCATCTATATCAGCTGATATGAGTAGTATTCCGCAACCACTATTCCTAAAGTCTATGAGTAGTTTATGAATAAACTCTGTTGCTGCAACATCAAGTCCTGCTGTAGGCTGTTCAGCAATTATTATTTTAGGTTTAAAGCTTAACTCTCTAGCCAATATAAGCCTTTGAATATTACCTCCAGAAAGGTACATTGTTGGAGTTTTAACACTAGGTGTTACTATATTGAATTTTTCTATAGCTTCTTTAGCGAAAGAGTATATGCTCTTTAGGTTCAATATACCCCTTCTACTGAATGGTGTTTTATCGTGAACTTTAGCTATAAGGTTTTCAGCTACTGAGAGTTCGAGTGCTACACCTCTACCAGTTCTATCCTCTGGAATATAGGAGACTCCAAGTTCAATAATGTATTTTGGTGGTTTATTTGTTACCTTCTTACCTAGAATTACTATTTCACCTTCTTCAACACGTCTTAAACCGGTTATTGCCTCTACTAGCTCCCTTTGACCATTACCTTCAACACCAGCTAGTCCAAGTATTTCACCTGGGTATAATGTTAAGTTTAGATTTCTTACAGCTAGAACACCTCGATCATCAAGTACTTTAAGATTCCTAATCTCCATTAATGGTGTAGTTTTATCATATAGTGTTTTAGTTTTAACAGCTTTATACACTATTTTCCTACCAACTACTAGTTCAGCTAGTTTCTCTTTACTAATACTTTTAGGATTATCAATTCTAGCTACGACTTCACCTTTTCTAAGTACTGTTATCCTATCACTAATAGATAGAGCTTCATCAAGTTTATGTGTTACAAATACTATAGATTTACCTTCACTCGCCATCCTCTTTAGAGCTTCAAATAGCTCTTTAACTTCTAATGGTGTTAGTACGGATGTAGGTTCATCAAGTATAAGTATGTCTGCTTTCCTATAGAGTAGTCTTAGGATTTCAACTCTCTGCTTTAACCCTACGGGTAACTCCTCAATTCTAGCTTTAGGGTTTATTGGAAGTCCATGCTTTTTAGCGAATTCAGCTATCTCTTCCTCAATAGCCTTCATATCAAGTTTTATTCCTTCCCGTTTTCCACCAATACCTCCAAGAATTATGTTTTCAGCTACCGTAAATGAGGGGATTAATGTAAAGTGTTGATGAACCATACCTATACCTTTCTTAATGGCGTCTACCGGTGATCTAAATTTAACCCTCTCACCCTTAACGTATATCTCCCCCTTATCTGGTAGTAGACATCCAGCAAGAATCTTCATTAACGTAGTCTTACCAGCACCATTCTCTCCAAGAAGTGCATGTATTTCCCCACGTTTAAGATCGAAATCTATATTACGATTTGCAACTACACCTCCAGGATAGACTTTAGTTATACCCTTCATCACTACTACATAATCCTTACTACTCTCCAAGTGAACCATTACACTTCTCCTCTTACCTAATAGAGCTAACTAACTATGCAACTCTATCAGGCTAAACTATATCCCCATAGTATTAAATTAAAGAAAAAACATTTTTAAAATAGGTTTGAGTTGAACATGATTTAACGTAGTATGATTTGAGTATTTTATGCTACTTCCATCTCTCTGGATCCCAATCCTCATATATTGGTACTTTGAGTTTACCCTCTATTATTGCCTTCTTTGCCTCCTCTATCTTCTTTACAACTTCTGGTGGTACTATCTTTTCTTTAAGTTTCTCATTCCATACGAATTTTGCCCATCCCTCCTTCATACCCCAGTCTACTATACCACCCTTAATTTCTCCCCTTCTAACCATGTCGACAACGTACTTTATGAATGGTCTTAAATCCCATACAACACTAGCTATTACTACGTCGGGTGCTAGATCATTCTGATTTACAATGTTACCAAAGGCATACACTCTCTTACCCTTCTTTTGAGCTTCTCTACAAGCCTCGAATACACCATACCTTTCAGCGTAGATAAAGTCTGCTCCAGCCTCTATTTGTGCTGCTGCAGCCTCCTTAGCCTTTACTGGATCAAACCAGCTTTCAATAAACGTTACTATTATTTTGACATCAGGGTTTACAGCTTTCGCTCCAGCACAAAATGCGTTTACTAGTCTATTTACATCTGGTACAGCAAATGCTGTTACTACACCTATAACGTTAGTTTTCGTCATAAGCCCTGCTACCATACCAGCTAGGTATGCTGCCTCCTGAATCCAGTAATCGTATAGTAGTACATTATTTGGCCACTCTATGTCAACAGGGCCTGAGCCTTGACAGAATAGTACATCTGGAAACTCTTTAGCAAGCCTTATTGTAACTGGATGGTAACCCCAGCTATGTGGGAATATAACCTTGTACCCTAGGTTTATGTATTCTCTCATAACACGTTCAACATCAGCTTCATGTACCTTCTCAGTATACACATACTCTATGTTTAGGTGTTTCTCAGCCCACTTCATAGCCTGATGTAGTGCCATATTCCATGGCTCCTCTATTGGTGTAACATATATTACTGCTATCCTAACCTTCTCTGTAGGTGTTGGTGTAGGTGAAGCAGTTACAGTAACAGTTACCGTTTTAGGAACTGTTACTGTAACAGTTGTAGTAGTTGGTGTAGCTGGTACTCTAAATAGTAAAGCGCCAACACCTAAACCTACAACTAATCCTATGATTAAGACAGCAATAACTATACCTAGCCTATACTGTGCTCTCATAAGGATACCGCACCCCAATACGTGTTATCAAGATAGTATTTAAGAGGTAATTAAGATTATTACAATTAATTGTGACATATGGTTAGGCTAACCATACACTAATCGATTATAATTAGCTATTTAAGTTCTGTAAATGGTAGAGCGCTAATCATCTTGATTTGACATTGATAATGTAAAATGGAAGAGGTGACAGTACATAAGAAAGTTTTTATATTGCCTAAGGTAACATGATAGAGGCTTTGTCTGGAGGTCATGGCCTAATATGAGTGAGAAGGATACTTTATGTAAGAAGCTATTTAACGCTATTGTTGATGGGGATTCTGATGCAGCTAGAGAGGCTGTAGAGAAACTATTGAATTTAGGTGTTGACGCATATAGTATTGTTAAGGAGTGTATGATTCCAGCAATGAAGCTTGTAGGAGATAAGTTTGCTAAGTTAGAGATATTCCTACCAGAGGTTATGATGGCTGCTGAAGCTTTTGAGAAGTGTATGAAGCTTATTGAACCAAAAATTCTAGCTGAAAAGAAGAGTGAACTAGTAGTAGGTAAGGTTGTTATAGGTACTATTCAAGGGGATATACACGATCTCGGAAAGAATATTGTAGCATTAATGCTTAGAGCTGCAGGTTTTGAAGTATACGATCTAGGTAGAGATGTACCAGTAGCAGAGTTTGTTAAGAAAGCTAAAGAGGTAGATGCAGACATAATAGCTATCTCAGCACTACTATCAACATCACTACCATACGTTAAAGACGTAATAAAGCTACTTAAAGAGTTAAACCTTAGAGACAAATACATACTCATGGTTGGTGGTGGTGCTGTAACAAGAGAGTGGGCTAAAGAGGTTGGAGCAGATGGATACGGTGAAAACGCTGATGAAGCTGTAAAGGTAGCGTTAGAGTTAATTGAGAAGAAGAGGAAGAAGAAGTAGTGGGGGTGTTATCTAATGCTATCATTCTATGATATTCTTAAGAGATCTGAAGAAGGCAAGTATATGGAGGAGAGAGAGTTCGACTTAAAAGTTGTAGCTAAGAATGCTAGAAGACTAGTAAAAGAGTATGATATAAGGTTTAACCGTGAGGAAATAGTAACTTCAGATGATAGTCTAGCTGATGATGTTTGGAAGGCGGGATTCGAGTTAGCATTGGAAACTGGAATCTACTGTGTCTCAACAAGGAGGATTATAAAGTTTACAGAGGAGGAGATAAAGGAGGGTTTAAGGTCTGCACCTAGCCAGCTAATAGTTGGTGAAGGTAGGGATGCACGTTTACTCTATGCTAGAAAGATAGAGGATCAGAGACCACCAATAATAATGGGTGGTCAGGCTGGAGCACCAATACCTGAAGAGTTCTACTACCACATGGCACTATCGTATATGCAGGAGCCACTAATAGATACGATAAACCATGGAGGTCTACACAAAATTAAAGGTATAGAGGTTAGAACTGGATCACCAGCTGAAGCACTAGCTACAATACTAGAATTAAGGTATCTAAGAGAAGCTGCTAAAGCTGCTGGTAGACCTGGAATACACCTCCTAGCAGCTGAAAGTAGTAATACATGTATAGGTGATTTAGCTGTACAAAACCCTGAAGGACTTAGGAAAACAGATGCACACTTAATAGCTATTCTCAACGACTTAAAAACAGACTATGATAGGTTAACTAAAGCGTTTACATTTAAAATCTATGGTGGATTCAATGTAGCACTAGTAGACCCAGTTATTGGTGGATTCCTTGGAGGACCGGAGGGTGTAGCTATAGGGTTTATAGCTTCATACCTTCTCAGTAGGCTAATATACTATGCAGACTACTACATAATCCACCCAATACACCCTAAGTATGTTAGTACGAGTAGTTTAGAGACTATGTGGGTTCTAAATATTGTAGGTCAGGCTATGGCGAGACATACAAACTTCATACTAATGGGTGATGTATGGACAAGTAATGGTGCAGGATCATACGAGATATTCTATGAGATTACAGCTAACACAATAACAAATGTTGTTACAGGATCACACCCACTAGGAGTATCAGCAACTAACGGTAAGTATCCTAATGCAAGTGGTTTAGAAACGAGATTTATGGCTGAAGTAGCACATGCCGCTGTAAAGTTTAAGAGGAGTGATGCAAACGAGTTAGTTAAAACATTCCTAAAGAAATACTATCCTGAGAGAATGGAGAAGCCAAACTATGGTAAACCATTCCCAGAACTATACGATATGGAGACTATTCAACCTAGAAAGTGGTGGCTAGAATTATACAATAAAGCTAAGAAGGAGGTAGCTGACTACGGTATTCCACTTGAATAAAAGCCCTCTTTACCCTCCACCTCTACAACTATAACGTACTATTGGGATGTTTAAAACGTGTACCTCGATATCGTTGATAAAAGTGAGCAAGGACCATACATAGAGGAGCGGGATTTCGATAAACTCCTCATATGTAAGGTTAAAGAGCTTATTAGAGAGTATGAAATAACATACGATCCTGAAGAAGTTATCCCCTCCGATAATACTCTAGCTAATGATGTATGGAGAGCAGGATACAGGTTACTTCTAGAGGTTGGAGGATACAATATATCAACACGTAGGAGAATAGTTTTTGATGATAGCGAGGTTAAGAGTGCTCTAAAGAATATACCGGATAGTATAGTTATAGGTCAAGGTTGTGATGCAAGAGTTATGAAGCATAGAAGAGTTGAGGATACAGAACAGCCGATAATTGAAGCTGGACCTACAGGTACACTAGTATCCGAAGATATATATCTTGAAACAATGATTTCATTTGCTCAAGAAGACTATATTGATGCAGTAGGGTCGGGTTCACTAAAAACATTTAATGGGCGAGAAGTTAAAGTTGGATCACCATTAGAGCTAAGAGCTGCAGCAAAGATAATATCTTTAACTAGGGAGGCTCTCAGGATAGTTAATAAGCCTGGACTACACATAAATGATGTTGCAGTTACAACACCATGGGCTAAAATGGTTGCTATAAGTGAGGATTGGGGGATAAGGAGAACCGATGGTATACTAGTAGCGCAAATGGTTGAACTAAAAACCTCATACGAACACATAGCTTTAGCTGAATTCGCACATAAACATGGAGTTATAGTTGGAAACCTTATGACACCTATATGGGGAAGTTATGGAGGGGGGTCACCGGGAACAGCTATTATAAGTGTTGCAGAACACATCTTCGGACTACTAGCTTATAAAAGTTTAAAACACTATCTAAGTTTAACCCATATATTTAACTGTAACAATACTGGAAGAGAAACACTATGGGTTATAAGTGTTGTAGGACAGGCTATAGCAAATAATAGTAAAATGATAACACTACATGACTGCTATACCGCTACAGGCCCAGGAACAAAAACAATACTTTACGAAGTTGCAGCAGGAGCTATAACATCAGCTGTAAGTGGACTTCATGGAACAGGTGTAGGATCTGCTGGAGGAAAGTTTATAGATCAAGAGACAGGGTTAGAGTGTAGACTCTATGGCGAGGTAGCAAAACACTCAGTAAAACTGAGAAGGAGTGATGCAAACGAGATAGTAAAGAAGCTTATATCAAAATATGAGGATTTATTGAGGAGGGAGAGAAGAGCTATACCCGGAAAGTCCTTTAGAGAACTTTACGACATAAAAACTGTTAAACCTGTTAGGGAATGGCTAAAACTATACAATGAGGTAAAGAGGGAGCTTATCGATTTAGGTATACCATTACCAGAATAGTCTACAGCTACTATAGCACACTATAGTATATCGCTTCTAGCAACTAATCCTTCAGCAGCTTTAACCATAGCGTTAACATGCTCTATTGGTGCATTGAATGGGAAATCACAGG
>DQVH01000117.1 GCA_015661855.1 Desulfurococcales archaeon | reverse complement strand
CTAGGATAGTATTTGTTCTATGAATACTCTTAACAGTGTAAATTTTACCTGTACTTGAAAGCTTTACACTAGCCCCCCTAGCTAAGTTAAGTTTTTCAGCAATAGTATAGCCTACAGATAAGTAGTCTGGGTAAGCTTTTACTCTAAGTCTAAGTATTGTAGCAAGTTTATCATTATAGTGGTTTACGTTAATGTATGCTACCATAACATTTACACTATGATGGTTAAACTTTAACCTATCACCTACTATACATAGAGCAGGTTTAACTCTACAAGTAGTACTATCATTAAGCACATAGAGTGTTGGATACTTATATCCTATGCCAACTAGTTTACGTGTAATAATGTTAGCTTCGTAATCAACATAGTTGATGGTTGATATTAGTAGTGATACTATTGCTGAAACAGCCATAAACGTGATAAGGAATGGTATGTAAACTCTATGCCCAATGATAACTTTAAAGTATACATTAAGTATACTAAGTACACCATGGATACTCAAGTACTACCACACTATTCTATATAGAACTATGAAAACTGGGTATAAACATTACCTTAGTACAAGCTTGAATACTATAATATATGTTCTTACTACGCTTTTAACCTTCCCTAACTAGACTGTGTAGAGTAAGATTCTTTACTAAATGGATTCCTACTCGTTACCGTGGTGGGAATGTAATGTTTAAGCTTTGTAAGAGTATTGTTAAAGCTTCATCACTACTGCTTGTAATTACTATAGCTGTTAGCTTGATAGCATTACTAGCATTCAATATTGTATCTGCTACTATCAATGTTAGTAGTAGTGGTGTTAAGATAATTAAAGGGCCTTCACCCATTTTAGATGCTGAAGCTACATCAGTAGAAGATGTAACTTTAATGAACGAGTATTTAGCTGTAAGTTTTGGTATAGGAACACCACCACCATGGGGTGTTCCTACAGGAAACATTATAGATGCAGCAGTAGTAGTTAATGGTAAACCTGATGTCGACGTTCTAGCACAATTTAGTTTCCTAGTGAATGGGTGGGGTAGATGGGCTAAAATAGTATCATTTGAGATTGTTGAAAATACTACAGAGAGAGGTGTTATCAGGGTTACTGGATACTGGGGAAACGTAAGAATGGAGACAATATACATACTTGAAGCTGGTAAGAACTACTTATACGTTAAAACTAAACTAACTAATGAAGGTGATAAACCAGTTAAACTAGTATCAGGCTACGCTATCTCATTTGAACGTGGCTGGACATTTACACCAGGTTTTGGTACGGGTAGACAATATAAACCGAAACCACTAGAGGAGGCTGGAGTAATCGATGACTGGGTTTCAGGATACCATGAAGACTTTGTAATAGGCTTTTGGGCACCATACTTTACCCATCTATCAACATCAATAAGCTGGGTTGACCCACTAACAATTCACGTACTAGAGCCTGGTGAAACAGAAGTATTTGAAGGGTACATGATATTTGTACCTATAGGTTCAACAGGTAAAGTACTTGAGACTATAATAGAGCTTAAAGGTTTAAGTTATGGTGTTATCTCAGGTACAGTTAAAACAGTTAATGGAGAGATTGTAGAGAAGCCTATAGTTATTGTTGAAAAGGATGGTAAACCATACTGTTGGGTTGTAGGCTCTAATGGAGTATACGAAGTTAAACTACCACCAGGAACATATACCCTATACGCAATAGCTAAAGGTTATGGTCCAAGCTCTAAAACTACAGTAAACGTTAAAGCTGATACCAGAGTATCAGTAGACTTTAAGGATGTAACACCACCAGGTAAAGTAGTAGTTAAAGTTGTTAAGAGTGGTGGTAAACCAGTTGACGCTAAAATACTAATACGTGGAGGCCCAGAAATAATAGTATACTATCTAAGAGTACCTACAGTATACACAGACTTTGAAAATATAGGTGTAGCAGAGTTTACTCTAGCTCCCGGGACATACACTCTAATAGTAAGCCATGGTGGTGGCTTTATATCTAAACCTGTTGTATTAAAGGATGTAACCATTAAACCTAATAGCATAGTTAGATTCAATGTAACCATAGATATACTTATAGAGCCGAGAAAGCTAGGCTGGTACTGTGCTGACTTACACCACCACTCAGACATACTGGACGGTAGAACACCACCGAAATACCTAGTTTTAGCTCAGTCTGCTGCAGCATTAGACTTTGTATTTGTTAGCGATCATGATAGTGTTGCCAGACACTACGAAATAGCTAAATGGGCTAAACTAAGAAATATGCCGTTTATACCAAGTGTTGAAGTAAGTCCACCATGGGGTCACTTCAACCCATACCCAATACCACTAGGTAAAGATATACTGTATAGGGGGACAGCTAGAGAAATATTTAAGGCTGCTAGAGAGGCGGGAGCTATAGTTATACGTGTAAACCACCCATACACTACATCAGGTTACTTTAGGTCTCAAGAGAGAAATGAGATACCTGGAGGATACTGTGAAGACTGGGATGTAGCTGAAATTAATGGTAAATGGGATCGAACAGATAATAAAACACTAACTAAAATGTGGGAGTTATGGAATTTAGGGTTAAAATACTATCTATCAGCGGGATCAGATGTTCACGATGTATGGGCAACACCATACACTGGAAGTCCTAGAGTATACGCATACATACCTGGAGAGCCAACACCAGAAGCATTCGCATATGCTGAAAAGAATGGACACTCATTTATAACATATGGACCCCTAATATTCACTAACCCAATACCTGGAACAACAATAGCTACTAATGGTAAAGGCAATATAACTATCAATATAAGGGTTTTCGCTGTTGATGGAGTTCAGAGAATGATTATAGTTAGTAGAGGTGTAAGACTAGTAGACTTAAGGTTCCCAGATAAGCCAATGGAGATAACCTATACACTAAATATTCCAGCTAGAAAACTCCTAGGAGGCAACACATTCTCATGGATATCAGTAATGGTGTGGGACTCGGATAACGATCTAGCAATAACAAACCCGATATGGGTGAGTATGAACATTGTAAAACCAGTAGTAACAGTAACAAAAACAGAAACCATAACGAAAACGAGAACAGTAAGAACAGTAGAAACAGTAACCCAGTTAAGAACAGTTACAACTACAAAGACAGAAACGACTACAGAGACAATAACGAAAACAGAAACTGTAACTACAAAACTAACAGAAACTACAACTAAAACTATAACAACAACAGTACAAGTAGAGGTTGAAAAAGTTAGATGGGATATAGTAGCAGCATTAGCAATAGTAGCACTAGTGGTAGGAGCAGCACTAGCATATACGGTTCTCACACGAAAAAGAATAAGCTAAAACACATAACAAATATAAACTCTTTTTCTTCCTCCATAAGATTACAACATCCTAGTACATAGTATACTCTATTTATAATGTTACCCTCAATACATCAAGAGCTCTCCTATTTACTATAGGTGTTACTATTTTAGTTAATCCAGTACTTCACTTTAGCACTTTCTCTAGTTTTTGTTTCTCCTGAGAATCTCCATAAACCCTTCTTAGGTTTAACTATTTCTATACCTAGCTGTTCAGTTAATGCATCACTTAGAATTACCTCATACTCTCCTGGAACTGTAACTGCTTTTGCATTAATCCACTCTGTACTTCTATCTTCGGTTTTAACTCTAACTAGTACATTACCTAAAATATACGTTGTAACTTCAGCTCCTACAACCCTATAACGTTCACCTCTAAGACTTTCAAGATTAAAACCTAGAGTTCTAGCGAGAGCTATGGGTATGTGGAGTTCAGGTTCTTCAGCTTCATAACCGCTATTAACGAGTGCTGAACTCTCAATAACCTTATCTCCACGTTTAATTTCAACTACAACTCTAACAACCATTATAGAATCTCTCCCTAACCTTATGGAATTTACCAAACCTCTTTAAAACATACTTAGTCCTCCAAACACTTAATGGAATAAATTTACCAAACTTACCCAATAAGAAACCACCATGCAACACTACTACTCCATCCTATTTAAACTTATAATGTAACAGTATATTTAGTGATGGAGGTGTTTACGCTACCTAAATTAATTCCATAGGAGATTAGACTGTATAGAGTGCTGGTTTTCCCGCTTAATCTATTTTATTTTTCTACTCTACCTAATATCTTTTTCAATGTTGGGAATAGACTTACTAGTTCACCTACATTTTTAGGTGTATGTCTTGCACCATAACCTGTACACGCATATGCACCCATAGCGTTACCTAGAATAGCTGCTTCCCATGGTTTAAGGTTTAATATTAAACCGTATATGACTCCAGCGTTAAATGCATCACCTGCTCCAGTAGTATCTATAGCTTTTACTTTAAATGGTTTAACCTCTAACACTCTATCATCTGTTACTACTATTGAGCCTCTAGCCCCCATTTTTAGGAATAATGCTTTTAACTCCATAGCTTCATATACTGTTTTAGCTCCCTCCCTTACATCACCTACACTTACTATGTGGTTTAGTTCATCTCTATTGAGAAACACGTAATCTATAAGGCCTTTAAGCTTACTTATTACATGTGGTTTTTCTAAAGCTATACCTTCAAGATCTAAACTTACTGTTGCATTTAACCTTTTACCCCACCTAGCTAGTTTAATTATGTTCTCTAAGCCATTACTGTTTAACGCCATATAGCCTGATATATGTACGTGTGCTACTGGATTGTTGAGTTCCCCTATAAGTTTATCTGGGTTTGCTAGACTGTTAGCACCTCTATAGCCTATAATAGTTCTAGAGCCGTCAGGTAGTACTATTACGACCATTACACCTGTAGACTCTTCAGAAACTCTATCAACAAATCTTACACCTACATTTTCACTTTTAAGTGTTGATAGTGCTTCACTACCTAAAATATCGCAGCCAATAGCACCTACAAGTTCAACATTTAATCCTAGTCTTGAGAGAGCTACAGCTATATTACCGCCTACACCTCCATGAGCTATCCTCATAGACTTAGCTGAAACAGCTATATCGCCTTTAGGTAGTTTATTAACGTAAAACACTATATCTATGTTTATATCTCCATAGACTACTATTAACCCTTGTTTATGCTTAGTCAACTCTTAGTACGCCTCAACTCCTTAACTACAGACATAAGCTTTCTAACTCTCTCGGGGTCGACGGGGTTTTGTGTTATACCATGGTATTTGAAGTATGTTCCTACAATTGCTCCATCAGCATATTTTAATAGCTCTTTAGCGTTTTGAGGATTCAATCCACTACCAATTATTACTGGTGTTTCACCAACAACCTCCTTAACCGTCTTCACATCGCTTGGTGATGGTGGTTCACCGGTCATAGACCCTGTAACTATTATTGCATCAGCCATATAGAAGTCTGTCCACGTAGCATGGGTTTTAAGATCTATACCTGGGAATACAACTGAGTGCTTCTTAACTATGTCGGCAAAGAACTTTATATCCCAAGCGTGTAGTAGTTTTCTAAGTCTCATAAGGTCTGCTGCATTACCGTGGTCAAACTCTCCAGTATCCCATACTGCTGCTCCAGTGTACAAACATACTCTAATAAACTTAGCACCTGCAGCTTTAGCTATACCTAGTGCAACTCTACCACCATTATGTATTACCGTTATACCTACAGGTACATTAACTTCCTT
>DQVH01000091.1 GCA_015661855.1 Desulfurococcales archaeon | reverse complement strand
TAGCGGATTATCCTCCCTATCTAGTGGCCCATTATGCCATTTACAATATGTTTTCCAGGGATGACACTTAACTTTTATACGTGTTCCTGGCTCTAATAGTAATAGACTTGAGCTATTAGCCTCCTGTACTAGTAGCCCTCTAAAAACTAGCTTGTACAGTTCGATATGAGTGTACTCTCCCTTAGGATATGTATGCATGAACAAGTCTAAGCCAGCTTTGCATGGTATTTTTTCTACTCCACTGTACTTAAACTCTTTAACTACGACTCTTGGTATAACTTCCATAATGGACATCTACTAGATATTTTGGAATAATTCTATCCCACTATCTTCTCCAAGACTTTAGGTACTCTATTTGTTCAGGTGTTAGTTTATCTATTCTTATCCCTTCAACTTTTAGCTTCTCCCATGCTATTTTCTCATCTAGTTCTCTCGGTAAAGTGTAAACCTTTGGTTCTAGTTTATCATAGTTGTCTACCAGATATTCTAGTGCTGCAAACTGTCCAGCAAAACTTAAGTCCATAACCTCTATTGGGTGACCGTCTGCTGCTACGAGGTTTACAAGTCTACCTTTAGCTAGTAGGTATACTCTTTTACCATTGGGTAATGTGTACTCTGTAACGTGTGGTCTAACCTCTCTCTTCGCTTTAGCATGTTCTTCAAGCCATCTAACATCTATTTCGACATCGAAGTGTCCTGCATTTGCTAGGAATACTCCATCCCTCATTACTTTAAAGTGTTCCTCTCTAACAACCTTATTTACTCCTGTTGCTGTTATTATGATGTCTGCTATTTTCACTGCTTCAATCATTGGCATAACCTCAAAACCCTCCATATGTGCTTCTAGAGCTTTGATTGGGTCTACTTCGGTAACTATAACTTTAGCGCCCATACCTCTAAACCTCATAGCTAAGCCTCTACCAACCCACCCGTAACCAGCTATTACAACACGTTTACCTGCAATCATAATGTTTGTTGCTCTAAGAATGCCATCTATTGTTGATTGACCTGTACCGTAACGGTTATCGAATAAATACTTTATCCTACCCTCATTAACTCCTATAACTGGGAAACGTAGTACTCCATCTCTCTCCATAGCTTTAAGCCTTATAACACCCGTAGTAGTCTCCTCAGTACCACCCTTAACACTTGTAACGTTTAATTCATGTGCTAAAACTATACAGTCGGCACCATCATCAATTATGAAGTCTGGTTTAGCTTTAAGAACTCTCTTGATATTCTCATAGTACTCCTCTATTGTCTCACCACGCCAGGCATAAACAGCTGTAACTTTACGTGCTAGAGCTGCAGCAACATCATCTTGTGTTGTTTCGGGATTACAGCATGCAACATAGACTTCTGCTCCAGCCTCCTGAATAATCCAAGCTAAAACAGCTGTCTTGGCTTCTAAATGTAATACGACACCAACTCTTAACCCCTTAAACTTCTTCTCAACCCTAGCATTCCTCGAAATACTCTCTAAAACCTTCATAAACCTTCTAGCCCACAGTATTTTCCTTTCACCACTAGGCCAAAGTGAAGGATCCTTAATAATACTCTTACAGGCTACGCTCATACACACACCTAATCAACTAAGAGTACACAATATTAGATATTGTTATCGAAAATTATTAATAATGCCTAGCCTTCTCTAAACTGAGATAGTATGATTAATAGGGGTAGAAGTTAATTAACTCAGAGTAGCAGGTAAACTAATCTTAGGATACCATATCTAGGGGTTTGATTTTGATAGATACAGCTATACTCGTGGGATATGTAAGGGATAGTCTTGGTTCAAGAGGGTTTAGTGTACAATTACTCGATAAACCACTATTGTTATGGATTTTTGAATCACTAAAGACCGTTACTAATAGATTTCTTGTAATAGTACCATATGAGGGTTATGCTAAATCCATAGTTAGGTCAGGTATAACACTCCCTGATGATGTAGACTACACAATACTAATAAACACCTATATCTTTTTTGGAAAGCCGAATCCACTATCGGGCATATATACTGCTTTAACTAGTTCTACGAGTAATAAAGTTTTCATAGTAACACCAAACTATCCATTAGTTAAATCCTCAACTGTAATGAGGTTACTTAGACTAGTAGAAGACTGCGATGCAGCTATCATTAAGCTACCTAATGGTGTAGTTGAGCCACTACTTGGCATTTATAATGCCAGTATTGATAGAATACTTGAAAACGCTTTAGAGTGTGGAGTAAGAGACTTCAGTAAGCTACTTAACGTACTTAAAGTTAAAATTGTGCCATCGGAGAAGATTTCAGATAAACCTGAATTAGAGTTTAAATGTATAAGGAGCTTTAGTGACATATTTAATGTAGGTAGAATGATAGCTTTAGAGAGTGTACGTGTATGAGTATAAATGGTAAACTCCTATGGGTTCTTGAGAAAACTGTTAGTAAGGCTTGTGAATGGTTAAGAAGAGTAAGAGGTGAAAGTGAAAAACTAAGTTTAATAAGAGAATCTAGTGAAACATTTAGAGTTGACTTAGAGGTAGAAAAGCTAATACTTGATGAACTATCAAGTGCAGGATTAAATGCGCTAGTTGTTAGTGAGGAGAGAGGAATACTAAGTATTGGTGGTGAAAAACCAGACTATATAATTCTAATAGACCCTCTCGATGGAAGTTTAAACTACGTAACTGGTATACCGTACTCTTCAGTTAGTATTGCTGTAGCAGATTATAACCCTAAAGCCAGACTTAACGATTTAAGAGTAGGCGTTATAGGATCTGTATTTACAGGTGATATGTATATTGGCGTTAGAGGTGTAGGAGCATATGTTAACGGCATTAGAATGGTTAGAGAGAAACGTGTTGGAGGAGTACTCATAGTTGGCTACCTTAATGATGGAGCATACAATGTCATGTTGGAGTTTGAAAAGAGTATAGGATTATTTAAGTTTAGAAGTCTTGGTTGTGCAAGTTTAGAGTTAATGCTTGTAGCTAAAGGTAAAGCATCACTATTCGTAGATTTAAGATCTAAACTTAGAGTTATCGATATTGGTGCAGCATATGTAATACTGAGGGAGTTAGGATGTATTGTAAGGGATGGCTTAGGAAACGAAATTAACCCAAGTATAACTGTTTGTAGTCGTATACCATCAATAGTAGTTTATAGCGATGAGGAAGCTTATAAAAAGTTCAGATTCATCCATAATCTATGTAGAAACTATATTAAATATTAGTTGCAGAGTTTAAGCTATCAATTTATAATACTATAATTTCAGGATAATTTAGATTACCGTTTCCGCACGAGACTGAATGCTTCAGGATTACTCTCCATACTATAAAGCTTAAACTTGTACCCCGGTAGGTATAGAAGGAGGTAGTCAGTGTTATCTAGTTTAAATGCGATATTGGGGTCTACTCTACTAAGAACGCCACTATAGTATCCACTAATATTTGAGAATAGGCATACCCATCTACTCTCACTTCCACTACCAATACCAATACATACTTTAAGATCTAGTGTTACCTCAATTCTAACTTCATCTCCAACTTCTACAGTATATCCCTTTGATAGTTTACATGGGGGTATGTACCCTACAATACTATTAATCCACTTTGATAATTTTTCGGGATTGATATCTCCAACACCTAGAATTAATAGTACAGGTTTCAGTACACCGTGGAATCCCATCCATGAGTCATCTCCTCTCCTACCCATATAGAATTTCTCCTGCTCTTCGGGGCTTCCAGCTATACCGATATACCATATTCTTGGGTCTCTTTTAGTACCAAACTCATCATCATTAGTCATATAGAACTTTATCTTTCTACCATCAATTAGTGTTGCTGTATACTCGTATGGACCATCAGTACCACCATCACTACCAAGATCACCTTGTAGTCTAATTGAGAATTCTTGACCATTAACCCATGAACTCTCATCAGGTATTAGTTGCCAGCATAGTAGTGGACCTGT
>DQVH01000068.1 GCA_015661855.1 Desulfurococcales archaeon | reverse complement strand
CTACATACCTCTAATACTAGGACTAATATCGGCACTAATTATAACAAACTACACTAGAAGGTACTATACAAACCCTAACAGTAGTAAGGTAACATTAATTCTAATACTGCTAAATATTCTCATAATTACATCTACATACTGTGTTTACCCTATATTCCCGAGAAATCAGAGTGCAGACTTTATTGTCTACATTGAGAGGTCTATGGTATTCCATAAAGACTCTACAACATTGGAGAGTTTAGTTACACTACATCCAGCAATATACCTACTACTAGCTACAGTAATTTCATTAGATATTCTAAATCCACTACTACTTACAAGGGGGTTTATGCTAATACTAACACTACTAAGTATACCCTTAATCTACGTTATCTCTAGAAACCTTTATGGTAGAGTAGCTTGTGAAATCACATTAATCCTATCAGTATTCATTAACATATTTTGGTACTACACAGTAATAGTTACAGGGTTATATGCTAACTTTCTAGGATTAATGTTAGCACTATACCTTGTATACTTAATTGTAAAGTATCTTAAGTGTAATTCAAAGGTATTCTTAGCTCTAGCACTACTTGTAACTCCGGTAATGATTTTATCTCATGAGACAACACTTGCTCTACTCCTAGCTCTACTAGTAGCATCAATATACGATTTCGCAATTAGAAGAGACTGTAAACTACTAAGGATAATACTAACACTACTAGTACCGATAGCTTTTACAGCAATAACCATACCTGTAGGTATCAAGTTCATATTAGACTTCATATTAAACTATGTGTTAAAGTTGAAGAAGCTAGCTTTAAAACTAATATTGATAACACCTGTAGAGCCAGTATACAATGTTCTTAAAGAGTTTTCACCATTACTAGCATTTGTGTACGCATTAACAGGCTTTCTAGGGTTAACTATTACAGTAATGTGTTTAGCCTATGGACTAATAATGTTATTTAGGAGAGTTAATGGGTTACTATTAACCCCATGGTTCTGGATAATCATACTACTATTAGTATCATATTTTACACTTGAGTATTGGAGACTAGCGTTAAACACACTAACACTAGTAACAGTATTCTCATCCACCACTATAAAGAGTATAGTTTCAAAAGTTGCAAAAACACTATTATCAGCTAGAATACCATTAAAACTAAGAATTGCATTAAAATACGAGTTATTAGTTTTCGCAGTAATACTACTCATAACATTAAGTAATACTACTCTAACATTACTACACGACTATAATATGATTCTTGTAGAGCATGAACACCAGTATGGTATACTTGAGGCTATGGAATGGCTTAAACAAAACACAGGAGACAATACTAGAGTACTAAGTGTTGCTAGATGGGAGTTTAGATATCTACCATACATAACTGGTGTTAACTTTCTAGGAGACTATCCACCATTAACACCGAGAGAACTCAAAGAACTAGTACTACACAGTATCCCCGAAGGAGATGTAGTATACGTAGTAGTATGGAATAAACTACATAATGCAACAGTATACTACGTAAACTTGTATAGAGAGTCTAGAGAGTTTAAAGAGTTATGGTCGAATAGTGTTGTAAGTATTTTCATGTACATAGGTAAACAGTATGACGATAGGTGAAGACAATTCATACATAGTACCTGAATATACTATTCCCTCTACTACCATCCAAGGTACTATTATGTTTTACCAAATACTATTCTACTACATACATGATACATTTTATGCATACTGTAGTTAAACACCTTAGATGCTACATTGAAGGCTGTAATACCACTACAGTGTAGTGGTATAACCACTTTTACTCCTAGAGTTTTAAGTAACTCCATGGTACTACTAATTTCACTATACAGTTTATCTTTAAGATGTAAACCCCCTATTACAGCGTATACTTGTACTCCGAGATCTCTAATAGCTTTTTCAACTATTTTAACTATTCCCGGATGAGAGCATCCAACAAAAACGACTAGTCCATAGTCTGATAGGTTTACTGCTAAAGCTTGTTCATGTGGGGGGCCGTAGAGATACCCTATAACAGCTACATCTCGAGTTATAGGTGTTGTCTCCTCTACCTCAATAACATGTTTAAACCCTAAACTCTTAATACCATGTTTAGCTAGGTAGCTCATACCCTTAGGGATGTATACTGGTATATCTTTATTAGCTTCAGCTACTACACTAAGTCCTCCAATGTGATCACTATGCTCATGAGATAATACTATAGCATCTAATTTAGCTAAATCGACACCTACAACTCTAGCATTATAAGCTAGTATTTCAGGGTCAGAACCAGTATCAAATAGTAATCTAACACCATTACACTCTACATATAAGCTTAAACCCCACACAGAAATACAGCGATGTAGAGGGTCATCACAGTTATCTACCAATACAGTTATACTAACCCTCTCCACCGATAACACCCATAACAAATACTATACTCTAAGATATACTCCTAATGCACACTCTACCTAATATGTTTCTCTCAGTAACACGTGATGTTAATGTAACCTCTAAACAGTTAGAATTTTGATAGAAAATCTAGCTAGAATGGAGGCAAATAAGTGGGTATCTCTCATCCACGAAACTCTAACATTAAACCGTAACGACTAAGTAGTATAGCTAGAATACTAGCGATAGTGGTTTTACCCGAACCGTCAGGTCTAAACAAACATATCAATGGCAAAACAGTAGACACCTACAATAGTATACATATTATTAGAAAGGAGAATTGAAGATGTTTTCGGTAAAGGGGGAGTATTACGTCATCACCCATGGCTTTAGAGGGTTCCTATGGGGACAGCGGTACCTCATTAGCCACTTAGAACTAGTGTATAGGGGACACTTATACTTTTACCTCTCCTCTACAAATGGAGGGTTTAAGTACAGTGGTTAGAGTTCTATAGCGCTTTCATAGTATTATCGTGTTCTTTGAT
>DQVH01000114.1 GCA_015661855.1 Desulfurococcales archaeon | reverse complement strand
TGGTGGTTTCTTATGGGTAGAGTTGTTGGTGTTGGTGTTGTTGGTCTTGGTAGAATTGGTATAGTACATTCAGAGATATTCGCTTTAAGAGTTGAAAACGCAAAACTAGTAGCAGTATGTGATTGTAGAGAGCATATCGCTAGATCAATAGGTGAAAAGTATGGTATTAAATGGTATGCTGACTACGAGAAAATGTTGAAGGATAAAGATCTTGATGCTGTAGTAATATGTACACCAACATTTCTCCACGCGGATATGATTATTAGAGCTGCTGAGGAGGGTAAACATATTCTTACAGAGAAGCCTATGACAGTTACTGTTGATGAAGCAAAGAAAGTAATTAAGGCTGTTGAGAAAGCTGGTGTAAAACTACAGGTAGCATATATGCGTCGTTTCGATTATGCCTACTCTAAGGCTAAGAAGAGTATAGATGAAGGTAAAATAGGTAAACCACTATTATTCATTGGGCTAGCACGTGATCCAGCTCCACCACCAGGTTGGGCTGCAGATCCAAAGAAGAGTGGTGGTATATTCCTAGACATGCTCTCTCACGATTTCGATATGGCTAGATGGCTTATGTCAGCTGAAATAACAGAAGTATATGTTCGTGGAGGAGCATACCTATATGAGGAAATACGTGAAAAGGGAGACCTAGATGTAGTTTCAATAAGTTTCAGCTTCGACAATGGCGCTATGGGCTACATTCATGGTAGTAGAAAGTCAACATACGGATACGATTTAAGAACAGAAGTTTATGGTACAGAGGGGACAATATTTATTGGGTGTAGTAGTGATCCAATGTTCTCACTTGGAACACGTGATGGAATAACCTATAGTGGTATTGCCTGGTTTGCCGGAAGATTCTATGAAGCATATATTGCCGAAGATAAACACTTCATAGAATGTATACTCGAAGATAAGAAGCCACTAGTTAACGGTATTGATGGTTTAAGAGCAGTACAAATAGCAGAAGCAGCTTGGAAATCCTTTAAGGAGAGAAAACCAGTAAAAATAGAATATTAGAAACTTCATCACAATATTTCTCCATAACTCTAACTCTTAAATATTATACCCTAAAATCCCATATTAGTTTCCTTCTTGATACTGTATGAGAAAAGGTAATATAGACTACTTCATATAGGGATTACCGGTACTATCCAAAGTTCCTCCGTGGGTTGATAAAATGCGTGCAGCAGTAGTTTATGCAGAGTTTTCTCCAAGACCAGGATATAAGCTAACAGAGGATGAGAAAAGAACGCGAAAAGTTCGTGAAGGAAATAAGGTTTGGAAGAACCCCAAACTAGTACTTGAGGATAAGCCTAAGCCAAAACCAGGTCCAAAAGAGGTCCTAATAAGAGTTAAAGCGTGCGGTATATGTGGTAGTGATATACACTTTGTTGAAACTGATGAAGAAGGCTACATGATATATCCTGGTTTAACTAGATTCCCAGTAGTTATAGGCCACGAGTTTAGTGGTGTTGTTGAGGAAGTTGGACCAGGAGTACAAACGTTAAAACCTGGTGATATGGTTACATCTGAGGAGATGTTATGGTGTGGTGAATGCGATGCCTGTCGTATGGGCTATGTTAATCACTGTATAAGACTTAATGATCCAGCTGACTTAGAGTATGGTGAACTAGGTTTCACAAAGGATGGTGCAATGGCAGAATATGTTGTCGTTAAGGAGAAGTACTGTTGGAAAATAAACTCACTATTAGATCGGTATAAGAGTGAGGATAGAGCATATGAAGCTGGGAGCTTGGTAGAACCTACATCAGTATCATACCATGCAATATTTAATAGAGCTGGAGGCTTTAAACCTGGAGCATACGTTGTAGTATGGGGTGCTGGCCCAATAGGATTAGCAGCTATAGGGCTATCTAAAGCAGCTGGTGCAGGAAAAGTAATATGCTTTGAAATAAGCCCTGTAAGAATAGATTTAGCTAAAGCTATGGGTGCAGACTACGTATTTAACCCAGTAGAGTTAAAGAAGAAAGGTATTGAGCCATGGGAGAAAATACTAGATGTTACAGGTGGTGAAGGAGCAGACCTACATGTTGAAGCTGCAGGAGCACCTGCAGAAACACTACCACAAATGCAGAAGAGTTTAGCTATAGGCGGTAAAATTACATGGATAGGTAGAGCACCAAAAGAGGTACCAATATACCTAGAAATATTCCAGGTAAGGAGAGCACAACTCTTCGGTAGTCAAGGTCACTCAGGTTGGGGTACATTCAAAAACGTTATAAGATTAATGGCTGCTGGTAAAATCGATATGACCAAGATCATTACAAGTAGATTCTCACTAGACGACGTATTAAAAGCCTTTGAAAGAGCCCATAAACGAATTGACGGTAAAATAACAATAAAGCCTTAAACAAATATTACATTAAAATCTCCCCATACCTTTTTCATTTATAAAGTTACACACTCAATAGGTAATACTATTTTCCAGTTAAATCTTCCAATTTAAGCGTCTTCTTAGATCTACACGGGTTTATAGACTATCTATAGATCTGTAAATCTGTTAAAAACTAAATTATAATAGGGCAAAAATATTAAAAAGTGACCGTATACTATCTACATATTAAGGTGTACTAAAAGTATGTTTAAGAGAGCTAAAAATATTAACGAGGTTTCACGAAAGAGGGAGCTAAAATCGGTTGATATTGTTAAAAGACTTAGCGTGATATCGCCACAGAGAGTTCACTTAAAAAACTACCCTATAGACAATCCTGTATCAATATTTAATCCGGCACTGATAG
>DQVH01000026.1 GCA_015661855.1 Desulfurococcales archaeon | reverse complement strand
TGTGGTGAATACTATAGAGAGGGTTAAGCTGGAATGAGATATGAAATTATGATATTAGGTAGGGGAGGTCAAGGTGTACTACTAGCAGGCTATATTCTAGGATTAGCTGTAGCTAAGTATATGGGATACTATGTTACTCAAACTGAATATTACGGTGCTGAGACTAGGGGTGGTGAAACAAGATCAGAAGTAGTAGTATCCGATGAAGGTGAAATATGCTATCCTAAGGTTAGGAGAGCGGACATCATAATCTTAATGTATGATAGCGGCTTTATATCAAACTATAAGTATGCTATTACAAAGTCGACACTAATAATATACGATCCAATACTTGTAAGAAGATTAAATGTTGAAGCTAAAACCCTCCCAGTACCAGCTACGAGAATTGCTGAGGAGAATCTTAAATCTAAACTACCAGCAAATATGGTAATGCTTGGTGCTCTAGCATCAGTTAATGAAAGAATAGTTACATTAAATGCGTTAAAGAATGCTCTAAGTGAAGTCGTAAAGTCTACATGGTTGGAGTTGAATATTAGGGCAGTAGAGTTAGGCTATAAGTACGTTAAATCACTAACTACTTAACCTTCAGAATCAATATATTCGTCAATTTCAATTCTCTTTCTACGCTGTGCTTGAAACTCCTCTAATGTACCCTTAACTATAATTTCATAGAGTTTTGCAACTTTACCCTCTCTAGGTCTTAATAGTCTACCAAGTCTTTGAATAAATTGTCTTCTAGATCCAGTTCCCGTAACTATTATACCTACATTTACATCTGGTATGTCGAGACCTTCATCACCAACTGTTGTGACAACCAGAACTCTACTCCTACCACTCCTAAACTCATTGAGAATTCTCTTTCTCTCTCTAGTTTCAACATCGCCTGTTAGTACTGGGGCTCCCAGAATTCTACCTAACTCTTTAGCTTGATCAACATACTGTGTAAACACTAGTATCTTACTACCCCTCTTAAGCTCATCTTCAACAATCCATTTAACTGCTTGCTTTTTCATTTCAGCTTTAGCTATTATCTGTCTAAGTTTACTATGAACTTTCAGTGCCTCCTGTGCTCTCTCATTACCCTTCATAGCCTCCTCTAAAACCTGGTTGAACTGGAGTCCTCCTGTAAGCTCCCTATATAGCTTAACTAGTTCACGATACTCTCTACGTTCTTCTGGTGTAAGTCTAACATATACTTGGTGTATAGTGTATGGTGCAAGATACCCTTTTAAAGCTAAATCCTCTGGGGTCTTATAGTATACTATTCCACCCATTAGTGGAAACAGTTCTTCATGTTTACCATCCTCTCTAATAACGGTTGCTGAAAGACCCATCCTCTTTGGTGCAAAGCTATTCTCAGCTATAATCTTAAACTTATCTGCTGGAAGATGGTGACACTCATCAACTATTAGTAGTGTAAAGTGTTTAGAGAGTACGTGTATATGTCTATACGCTGTCTGATACGTAGATATAGTTATTGGTGCTATTCTCTTTTCATCACCATAGTATAGCCCAATATAGCTACTAGGTATATCAAGGAACTCTACTATCTTATCTTGCCATTGGAACATTTGCTCTCTAGTATAGACTACTATGAGAGTTCTCTCATTAAGCTCTCCTATAGCTGCTAAAGCTATAACTGTTTTACCTGAACCTGTAGGTAACGCTATAACCCCTCGATACTTATTCTCAATCCACTTCTTCAATGCTTCACTCTGATAATCTCTAAGACTACCCTTAAAGGATACTTTAAATGGTAGTTTCATTTCACTCTTTAAATTCGTCTCATCAATAACGTTAAATCCTAGAGTTTGAAGTTTCTCTTTAAGCTGGAAAAAGTATAGGGGTTTAACAATGAATAATCGTTTACTCTTATCATACGTAACGTAGTCTCTAATTTCATCAAGTACTTCTCCAAGAAACCTATTAGGCTTCATTATAATCATACTTCCAAGCCACTGTAAAACAATTTTATCTCTCTCCCTAATCAGATTTCGAATATACTCTTTCTCGACATCACCAAGACGTACCCCAATATCACTAAGAATCTCTATTACCTCGTTAAATGAGAGATCACTCTTCATAATCTTACTAGGGTTAATTACGAACTTTGATCCCAATCTATCCCTACCGGTATAGTCTGCAATAAGTGAGAGTGTTTCAAATTCCTCTCTACTAAGCCACCTTCTAATAATGAATGTTATCTTCAACTCCTATCACTCAACTAGTACTCTAATAGAGTATTGTAGCCTAAAATTTCAACTCTACCACTATGTAGCTTTCTCTCCTGAAGTACTCTTATTATAGACTTTACTACCCTTAACCCATCATCTAAACCTTTAACCTCACATATAATATTAATTTTATCGTTACTACAGCTCTCAACCAGTACTCCCTTAACCTCTTTTCTAATGATGTCTCTTAAACCTAATTTGTCCATTAGCGACTTATCTATGAATATTCTTAACCCGTAAACTTGAATCTCATTAGATCCAGGGTAGGGTATTTTGAAAATTAATGTTATATCGGGTTCACGTGAAAAGTAATATTCAACTAGTGAATGCCCTAAACTATTAGCTTCCTCAATAGCCCATACTAACATATAGCTCTCTACACCACTAGGCATATAGTCTTTAAGTTTATCCCTTAAATCATTAATATTGATAGTCTCCATTTACACTTACTCCCCAATACAATAACCAGTAATCTTAAATTTTACAGTTATGCTATAAAACTCTTAGTGAAATTACTGGTGATTTATAGCATTGTTTATCAAAGTTATTGATGGACTTAGAGTATTAAAATCTTTGGAGGAAGAGTATAATAGAGTACTAAGTGAGTACAATGAGCGTCTTAGGAAGGTAACTGAGAAGCAGTATAGAGTCGAACTATATAAGATTACTAAGAAAGTTAATGGGAAATTAATTGTAGAGTATAAAGGTTTAAAATGGATTAGTGAGGATGGAGAAGTAGTAGTTGATACTATACCACCAAAGCTAGTTGCTAAAAAGGTTATTGTACCTCAAAAGTTTCCACTAATAGGCTTCAAAATTATTATTGAGGGTAACAATATTAAATTGAAGTATAGAGATTACATGAAGCTAAGCAGTATTCTTAAAGATTGTGAAGTAGTTGAGAATCCAGTTGTAGACATAAACAGTTTCATGGCTGATCTTAAACTATACTTTGAAGAGTATAGGAGGAAACTTACTGAGATAGGGTTTAGAGAGCCACAGTGGATGCCAGTAATCTCTACAAGTATAATCTCCAGACTTGAAAGAAAGTATGGTGTTGGTAGGGAGGAGTTAATTGATACACTATACTACCTTTCTGATAAAGGTTTAGTTAAAGTAGACTATAATGGTAATGAGCTATGGATTTCACTAAAATACTAAGTATAAACGTTAATACTGTTGTTGGTAAACTTATACTCATAAACATAGTCGTATATATCGTTCTGGCTGTTACGGGGGTAGTATTCTTTATACTCTACGGATTATATACTGATGCATTTTTCTCACTATTCTTCCTTATAAAACCCGGCTCCGGCTACAGTATATTATATATTATTCACTTTGTTTTCGATATACCTATACTATTGGTAGGCTTAGATATACTCCTTTATGGCTACTGGTGGGAGCTTTTAACATCAATGTTTATACATGCAAATATACTACACTTAGGGTTTAACATGTTTGCATTAAAGGTGTTAGGTGAACCTCTAGAGAAGCTAGTGGGTAAATTAAGACTATTAGTAGTGTTTCTACTAAGTGGTACTGTAGGTAATGTTTTAACAGTACTCACTAACCCCACTACTATATCATTGGGTGCTTCTGGTGGCATTTTTGGTATTGCAGCTACAATCTCATTTATAGAGTATAAGCTGTTTAAGTATACTAGGAGTTTGAAATGGCTTCTCTTAGTATTCTTAATAAGTAGTCTACCACTAGCTGGTGGAGTACCGAATATTATAGCTCACTTTGGAGGTTTAGTTACTGGTGCTACTCTAGGATTAATTTATGCTAGTAAGCTGAGAGAAACATATGGGAATATAGAAGACTATTACTACTAGTCTACCTGGTATTCAGCGCGTGGGTTTAACATCACCAGGTGAAACTCTACCTCAGTGCTTAAATCCCACATCATCTAGAATGAGTAAATGTAAAATGGTATATTTAGTTTTAACTCTAATTAGAAGGTTTAATGTAGTTGGTGGTGGAGAGTGAAATACTTAATTATTGTATGTCCGTATTGTGGAGGCTATCAAGCTATTAAGGTTGGTCAGAAGAGTAAGAGTTGTCCATACTGTGGTAGAAGATTTGACACATTACATGTTAAAGTTATAGCTAGAGCCGAGAATGCTAGTCAAGCAAGTATGCTTATTAGGTACTATAAAGCTAAAAAGGCTGGTTTAGTAGATAAATTATATGGTCGTGATGAAGGTACTCGGGCTTGAGCCTAGTGAAGGCTATGATGCATTTCCCGCATTACTGACTATACAATCATAATAGTTTCATAGTGTTCTGTTTGTTCCATACCATTCTATAGTGGGGGTTCACTTCACCCATAGGAACCTAAATATCCCTATGGGGTTGTGGAATTGCTACACTCAACAGTACAAGGCCTCCATTTAGAATGTGTTGTTTGCTAGGCCTAGGGCGATACTTTCATCACCTAAACAGCTTTCTTTAAGTTTTCTGAAGTAAGGACGTAGTGAAGTACTTAAACGCCTCTACTCCATAAAATAGTATCTCACTATGTTAGGTATTTCATCATATATGGTGATGTTGATGGCCTAAAGTATCCATGCATTCTATAGTAATCTCTCACACCAATACCCGATATAACTAATAGTTTTCTTAAATCATATTCTTCACGTGCTATCTTTTCAGCTTCACTTAGTAGTATAGAGCCCCACCCTCTATGTTGCCACTCAAATAGTGCTTCCTCACCTACTGGTACTTGAGGTCCATAAATATGTAGTTCCCTAATGATCCCCGTATTCTCATCAACTTCAGGTCTATGTGCATTCTCCGATGGTATTCTCAGCCTTAAAAACCCAATAAGTATATCGTTTTTAACATCCTCTACTGAGAGGAATACTTCTATACCCCCACTAGCTTCATATACTTCTCTAAGTACCTTAACGCTGTTTAGGTCTGGCTCTACACCATACTTCCAAACTTTTAATCCAACCTCTCTATACCTTATCTCTCTACATGGTATGCCTTTACGGTTTACAGCTTCCTCAACAAGCTCTCTTAGATTACCCTTTCTCGGACCAGCCTCTATTATTGTTGATGGTATATCCCTCTGTATTCTCATAATTCTAACCCACTTTGGAATATACCTGTACATTTCAGAGATTAACTCAATAGCTTCATCATCTGTTAGTGGTTTATATTCTCCACGAATCCACATTTCATATAGTTTAGTACCCTTAATGACTAGTGTTGGGTATATTTTCAGCATATCAGGTCTAAACCTTGGATCTTCAAATATCGTTTTAACCACCTTTAGATCTCTATTAAAGTCACTACCTGGTAGACCAGGCATAATATGGTATACTATTTTGAATCCTGCATCCTTTAGTATCTGGGTAGCTTTAATGGTATCCTCTACCGTATGTCCTCGATTAACAAGTTTTAGTATGTCATCGTATATGGTTTGTACTCCAAGTTCAACTCTTGTAGCACCAAGATGTAGCATTCTATCGACATGTACTTCCCTAGCCCAGTCAGGTCTAGTCTCAATAGTTAAACCTATACAGCGTATACTTGCATGTTCATTTCGTGCCTGAGCTTCCTCAAGACTAATCCACCTACTAGGTTTACCCTTAGGATACCTATTCATAGCTTCAAGAGCCATAGTAATAAACCATTCCTGATAGTCTAGTGGCATTGCAGGAAATGTACCACCCATAACTATTAACTCAACCTTACTAGGCTTATGGCCTAAAGCTTCATACTGCATAAGTCTATGTCTAACCTGGTTGTATGGGTCGTAGCGGTTATGTATAGCCCTCATTAATGCTGGCTCTTCACCAATATAGCTTTGTGGCGTACTATACTCTGGACCTCCAGGACAATAAATACATTTACCGTGAGGACATGGATATGGATGAGTCATTACAGCTACTATTGTGACTCCTGAAAGTGTTCTAACAGGCCTCTTCCTCCTAGCTAGTAGCTTCTGGCTTTCAGTTTTAACCTCTATAGGTTTACCCATAGCTACTTAACCTTAATAGCTAGTGTAAAGTAGTTTTGTGGTAGTATACTCCTCCTAATATCAAATCTCCCATACTCTACTATTTTAAAGTTAAACTTACTGATAAGATGTTTTAGTTCACTAGGTAGGTATAAGTGGTAGTAGCGATAGTAGGTTTTACCCTTATACCTCCACGGAACATATACATCACCTAAACCCCTATAGATATATCGGTTTGTAAACCTCCCAATAATACTCCATAGTATTAAGGGTAGATGGCGTAATTGTAGTAGAGACCAAACAGTTATAACTAGTAGTCCAGGTACTCTAAGACATCTATAACTCTCCCTCAAAATACATGTACATAGCTCTGATGGTATATGGTGTAGTGATGCTATATAGATTAAACTATGTATTGAGTTATTACGGAATGGTAAGTAGAGCATATCAGCTTGAATAAAATCTGAATAGACTATTACACTTCTCCTCTTAAACCTCTTCCTAGCTAAAAGTATCATAGATAGTGAAATATCTAATCCAATAACGTAGAAGCCTCTAATAGCCACCTCTATAGTGTTATGACCACTACCACAACCAATATCAGCAATAATAGTGCGTAAACTAGGTTTTAAATGTAATAAAGCTCTATAGACTATAGGCTTCCAAGGTTTTACACGTTTACCATGATAGCTTAAAGCTATACTATCATAAACTCTCATTAAATATCTTCTGATAGCTAATACTACGTTCTTCTCCCTTAACACATATTACTCCCACGCACATAAAAGATTTTAATCCTCTATTTAAAAAATATTATAGAAAGATAGAAAGAGGGTTAATTAATGAGTATCACTGATAAATTTGAAAACTTAAAGTTTAGATTAATGGTTGTTGAGAGGCTAAGACTGCTTAAGAGAATGTACTCTTATAAAGAGTTATCAAAGGTTACAGGGGTACCTGAAACAGTTCTCTGTAGATACGTTAAAGGGTCAATTCTACCAAGTTTAGAGCAAGCAGAGAGAATATGGAAATCTCGCGACAAAATACTTGATG
>DQVH01000129.1 GCA_015661855.1 Desulfurococcales archaeon | reverse complement strand
TCTAAGGTTTCATCAGAATTAGATGTAAAACTAGGTAACGTTATGTCAGCTATAGAGGCGGGATTAAATATTAGATTGAGAGAGGCATTAGAGGAGGAGGTAGAGTACATACTAACATTCGGTATTCTGAATAAGGCTAGGAGTGGTATTGAGGTAACAAGCTCACATATAGCACCATTTACACCAATAAACTACACTAAAAGACCTAAACTAGACTTTGAGAATGGAATATACCTGGGTAGAGATGTAACTACAGAAACACCAGTCATAATAAACATTAGAGATCACATACTAAAACATGTAGTAATATTGGGGCCTACAGGTAGAGGTAAAACAACACTAGCATCGATACTAGTATCTAAACTAGTAAACGAATACAATATACCATGCTGGATAATAGACTATAGAGGAGAGTATAAGAGTAAGGTTATGGTGGAAAACCTAACAGTCATTAAAGCTGGAGAAAAACAGATAAACATACTAGACTACACATATACAACTCCAAAAACTAGAGCAAAACAGGTAGTAGAGGCAATCTCAGTAGTGAAAAAGCTTACACCAATAGAAGAATACATACTACTCAATACATTAATAGAGTTATACTCATCCAAAAGTAAACCCACAATAAGTGACCTAATAGAGTATCTTAAAAGTAAATGTAGTGATAGTAAACTTTACGTTGAAGAGAAAATAGCCATCCAAACATTAATATCTAAACTAAACATACTCAGTGATAAAGTATTCAATAGTAGAACACTAAGTATACCTGTAGAGAGACTAGTAAACCTACCCGTAGTATTCGATTTATCAACAATACCAGATGAGTATAGAGACTTATATGCAATTACAATTCTACAAATACTATTAAACTATATGACATATAAGGGTGAACATAAGCTAATAGCTATCGTAGTTGATGAGGCATGGAGGATACTTAGACACTCTAAGGGTAGACAGACACTATTAAAATTCTTTAAAGAGGGTAGAGGCTATGGACTAATAGCGATAGTAATATCCCAAGACTTTAACGATATACCACAGGAAATACTCGATAATGTAGGAGCAATATTTGCTTTCGGATCACACTCAAAAGACTATGTAGAGAGAGTAGCTAAATACATGAACCTAAATGAGTTCGAGAAAGAGAAAATGACATGGCTTAAAACAGGTGAAGCACTACTAAGACTATACGGTGACCCAAGACCAATATGGATAAGAGTGGATGAGAAAGCAGTAATATAAGCAAAATTAAAATACAATAAGTATGAAGAATAGAATGGAGTAGCCCACGTGATGGAAACCCCGTAAGGGTACCGATGATCGTGGGGGGCTCCACCCCTAGGCACCAACCCCCTCCCCCTTAACTTTAACTTACCCGCTTCCAATACACCCTGGATACCCTAAAGTACAGTGATGAAAGGTGGGCTTACCCGAGTTAATGAGGAGTGTGGCCGTAACTGACGCTTAGATTTCACAGGTAAGACTCAACTACACTACTTTAATATTCTGGAGTATGCTACTCCCACATTAGACTATAGTTGTTTGGATGGTGGTGGATCTGATACTATCACGTGAGTATAAGGCTTCAAATAAGCTAACTAGAATTCTATATTTAAGAGAGTACAGTAACTTTAAGGATAGACTTGGGGAGATGACTAACCCTAGAGTAGTCTATGTAACCGATATGGTTAGTTGTTCTCAGAAGAGATACTATAGACTATCATATCCAGAGTTAGCATTTAGTTTTGAACCAGTATTAGTACTTGGAAACCTAGTTCATATGGGTTTAGAGAAACTACTTGAAGAAGAGGGATACAAAGTTGAAGTAGAATTCGAGAAAATATTCAAAATAAATGGTGTAGAATTTAGGGTTAAGGGGAGAGTTGATGCAATAAATAGTAGTGAAGTAGTTGAAATAAAAACTACGAGAACAGACATTAAAATACCACTAGAACACCATATACTACAACTACAACTCTATCTAAACCTACTAAATAGAGAGAAGGGTATACTAATATACATAACACCCGAGAGGATATCAGAATACCAGATAGATAGAGAGGAATTAGATGTATCAAGGATACTACTAGAAACTATTGAGAATACAGTACACCCACGCTGGAGTTGGGAATGTAAATACTGTACCTATGCTAGAATATGCCCATATAAGGTGTTAAGTGAAAAATAGTATTATGAGGTGACTATTATAGTTGAGACTGTAGATTTAAAGCCTATACATGCTCAAGGATTCTTCATAGTTTCAAGGAATGGGCTAATAACACAGATAGTTAGATTTGACTACTACGATCCTAAAGCATACTATAAACAGTTATACCATAAACCCCAAGAGTATGAGAGGGAGATAGAGAAACTCTATAGTAATATGCAGCAAGCACTAGATGAGGAGAGAGTATACATAAATGGTGAAAGAGTATACCCTAAAGTACAACTAGTAAACATAGAGCATAACGGTTTTGAAGATAATCCATACATAACCTTCATAATAAACTTTAAAGGTAAATTTAGGAAGGGTATAAACGTGTACGAAAATTACTATGAAGATACAGTAGCTGAATACGACTATGAAGTATACTGGGTTTTTCCTCAGAGATTTGAAATAGTGGAAGTTGTATCATCAAGTGACTATGATGTAGTAGATGGACGAATAGTATACTTGTGGAGTAGAAGAGGAGATAGAATAAAAGGTTATGAGAGAATAGTTTTTAAAATTAAATAGAACAATTAAACACTACTTTCTACTACCTGCTGACTTGAGTATCCTCCTTACAGCTCTCATATAGTATACTAGGGGGTTCTTAACATTACACTCTCCAATACATAAACCGAGAGTACGCATAGTACTACAGTTGAAGGGTAAATATTTTTTACGTGAACCCCTTAAACCAGCTAAATGCTCTACCTGGTATCTAGCAATATTCTCTTTAAAGTCTGGCATTCTACTAAATACCTTAACTACCTCATCAACCTCCATACCAACTCTTAAAAGGAATGTTGCTAACGCGAAACGGGCGTGATGAGGTAAATCGACACCACTAGTAGCATCGTTATACAACTTAGTTATACATGGAGGGAATGCTTCAAAGAATACTTTTGAAGGTAACTCGTAAACCCTACCTTCACCCTCAACTTTACCTGTACTCTCACCTTCACTATAATCGTGGATATACTTTTTAAGTGACTCTCTAATCTCATCAACAATTTTAGCTATTGGCTCTGGAGGTTTAGATTCAATAACTCTTATACACTCACATATTTTGTAAGCTAGGATTTCTGAGAGTAGTCTTGCAGCTCTCCTATGGGATAAATACACTTTACCCTCATGAACTACTTGGTTAACAAGTTTCCATGATGGATCTGTTAAAAGCCTTAAAACCTTAAGGTAGTCTACTATGTCGATCCTGTAGGGTAGAACTTCGTAAACAACTTTACCTCTAACCTCATTAACAGGTATCTTAACACCCTCACTACCAATATAAACGAGTTTTACATCGAGAAATTTCGAAATATACTCTAGAACACTACTACTCTCATTTAATAGGTGGTTGTAGACTCTCTTAGACTCCATAATAGCGTATCTCCTATTAAGCCATCTATCACCTACATATGATAGTATTATTAAGCTAAGATTGTATGCTAAAATCTCATCATCAACTGTTAAACGTCCACTAGCATCCCTAATAACATTACCCTTAAGAGCACAGTAAATCCTCTCTCTAGCTCTCTTAACAACTGTATTCTCTAACGTAACTAGCTGGATAACCTCATTGAGTGTTACACCATCACCATACCTCTTCCTTAAATACTCATTAAAGTCTACTAGAAATGGGTACTTAAGTAGATCTATAACTACTAGTTTCTCGGGCAACACATAATCACTCAATATAGAATAGTGTTTAAAAAGACCTAGTTTCTATTAGTGTGTATCCTACTCAATCTTTATTTCAACACCTTCCTCCTTCTTCTTTTCCACTTTTTCAAGTTTAACCTCTAAGACGCCATTCCTATAGCTAGCTTTAGCTGATTCAACTTTAACTTTAGTTGGTAATGGAACCTCCTTATAGTACTTCCTATTTGGCCCTTTAGCTGAAATTATTAACGTATTATCTTTAACTCTAACCTTAATATCCTCCTTATTTACACCAGGCATTTCAGCAACTACAGTAACGTAGTTTTCATCCTCAAGAACATCAATTAATGGCTCCCACTCTTCAGTAATTTTAGGTCTACCACCAGGCCCAATTCTTTTAACATTACCAAACTCTCTTATTACAGGTCTACCGTCAGGCCCTATAGTAATACTGAATCCGTAAATGTATGGTCCCTCTTTCCACAATCTCTCAGTAAATGTTGACTCGAATCTCCTATGAAGCTCCTCTTCAAACTCCCTAAATAGTTCATCAAATTCTCTAAACATGTCATCAAATATATCCCATATGCTTCTTCTCCTTCTAGACATATATTTACCACCACAACATATTATAGACTTTAAGCTAATATATCTTTCTACTAGCTATAAGCTGTTCATAGTAAAGTTTAACTCTAGGGGTAATAGAGATTTAAGGGAAGTATACCTGTGGGTGATGTAGTTTGGGGAAGTGGATTGTATGTGCAGCATGGCCCTACGTTAATGCTGTACCACACTTAGGAACACTTATAGGCTCAGTACTATCAGCTGATGTTTATGCTAGATATCTAAGACTTAAGGGAGAGGATGTAATATTCGTTAGTGGATCTGATGAGCACGGTACACCAATAGAAGTTGAAGCACGTAAGAGGGGGCTAGAGCCTAAAAAGTTAACAGATGAAGTACATGAATATGTTAAAGAACTGTTTAAGAAATTTGGTATATCATTCTCTAACTATACTAGAACTGAAACACAAACACATATAGAGTTTGTAAGAGAATTCCTAATGAAAATGTATGAGAATGGCTACATATTTACACAGGATATTGAAATGCCATACTGCCCTAAAGACCAGATATACCTACCAGATAGATTTATAGTAGGTGAATGCCCCTACTGTAAATACCCCCATGCTAGGGGAGATCAGTGTGAAAACTGTGGTAAACTCTTAGAGCCTACACAACTAGTAAACCCTAGGTGTGTGTTCTGTAATAGTAAACCTGAAATTAGAAAAACTAAACACTGGTACTTCAATTTACCAAAACTAGCTGAAACACTAAAGAAGTTTATAGAGGAGCATCCACACTTCCCAGATAACGTTAAGGCATTCTGTCTAAACTGGCTTAAGGAGGGTTTAAAACCTAGAGCAGTAACAAGGGATAATAAGTGGGGTATTCCAGCACCATTCCCTGGAGCAGAGAATAAAACAGTATATGTATGGTTTGATGCACTCCTAGGCTACATATCGGCAACCAAAGAGTATAGTGAGAAAATTGGTAAACCAAACTTATGGAGAGAGTACTGGCTAGATAAAAACACTAAAACCATATACTTTATAGGTAAAGACAATATACCATTCCATGCAATAATATTTCCAGCAATGCTAATAGCGTCAGGTGAGGGATACACTCTACCATGGCAGATTGCTGCAACAGAGTATCTAACATTTGAGGGTGAAAAGTTTAGTAAAAGTAGAGGAATTGGAGTATGGATTGATGAAGCACTAGAACTAATGGATGCAGACTACTGGAGATTTACACTAATATACATGAGGCCTGAAGTAAGAGATTCAAACTTCACATGGAAGGAGTTCTATAGAATAGTGAATAGTGAGTTAAATGATGCAATAGGAAACTTTATACATAGAGTACTCTCATTCATATATAAAAACTATAATGGAGTAGTACCTAAACCTGGAGAGCTAGATAGAGTAGACTTAGAGTACAAAGATAAAATAGTGAAAGCGAAAGATAAAGTAGCTAAGCTTATGGACAACAATAGATTAAAACTAGCATTAAACGAGGTAGTAAATATTGCTAGAGAGGGTAATGCATACCTAAACACTAAAGCGCCATGGGATAAGATAAAGAGTAAACCTGAAGATGCTGCAACAACAATGTGGGTTGGAGTAAACAGTATTAAATCACTAGCAATATTATTAGAACCATTCATACCATTCTCAGCAGAGAAAATATGGAATCTACTAAACCTACCTGGAAGCGTACATGAGCAAAAGTGGGATAGTATAGGGGTATTCGATATAAAACCAGGACATAAAATAAATAAGCCAAAGCCACTATTCAGAAAACTACCTCCAGACTTCCTTAAAAGAGTAAACGAGATACTAGTGAAGATTAGATTAAATATAAAGAGACCAAGTGTACTAGAATAGGGGAAGCCTAATACTTATGGTCAGTGGCGGCCATTTTCCTCACCAAGTTGGGTGAGGGGAAAGGATCATCATCCCAAAATAGTCTAATGAGGTTAACCCCTATGAGTATAGTAGATTTGAAACTCGATTTTAAACGTTCAAGACCATTAGATATTATAGCTGTAGGTAACGCCAATATCGATATAACACTATACGTTAATAGAGTTCCTGGACCTGATGAAGCTGAGGAGTCATTAAACCTAGTAGTATCTGGTGGTGGTGCTGCATCAAATTTTGCAATTGCAGCTTCACGTATGGGGTGTAGAGTAGGATTCATAGGGTGTATAGGTAGTGACGATTACGGTAAACTACTACTACAAGAGTTTAAAAGTGAAGGAGTAGATGTATCAAGAGTTCAAGTAAGTACTAGTAAACATACAGGACTAGTCTTGATAATTGTAGAACCTGATGGAACTAGAAGAATGATAGCATTTAGGGGTGCAAATTTAGACCTCGACATAGAGAGAGTAGATGATGAATACTTTAAGTCGGCAAAGATAATTCATATTGCAAGTATTAAACCGGAGATGGCGTATAATACCGTAGTTAAAGCTGTAAAAACACAAACCATAATATCCTATGATCCAGGCTCTATAGCTGCTAAACAGGGATTAAATGCTCTAAAACATATTCTAGAGAAAACTACAATACTCTTTCTAAACCAGAGGGAACTAGAAAAACTAGTTGGCTCACGAGATGTATATAGTGCTATAAAAATACTCGATTTAGGGGTGAAAATTGTAGCATTGAAGATGGGTGAGAAAGGATCAATACTATTAACTCGAAACAGTATAATCCATATACCACCCTATAAACCTAAAGTTATAGTAGATACTACTGGAGCTGGAGATGTATATGCAGCAGCACTAATCTCATCAATTATAAAGGGTAGAAGCCTCATTGAATCAGGGCTTATTGCAACTATTGCTGCAGGATTAAAAGTTTCAAAACCTGGAGCTAGAAAAGGACTACCATACGAAAGTGAAGTATACAGTATATTCAAGAGTATAGGTAGTGAACTAAAAAGACAAGTTGTAGTAAAACCTATTCAATAATAACATTAAATTTTAATGGGATTCTCCGAAGTCTATCTATAAAGTCGGGTATAGAGTGGTGTTTGAAGTAGTTAAGCCAACCTCTACCAGAACGTAGATTTAAATACCTTTCCCTAATAATACCAGTTAACTCACTAATACTGCTGGTTAGATGTGAAAACTCAACATCACTAACATAAACGTCAACACTATTCCAAGGGCTAACATAGTATTTATCAACCTTAACAACCTTACCAACCTCTAAGAAGAATTCTCTTTGACCCTCTAGTGTAGTATATGTTACGTAGCCTTTAATGTGTAGAAAGGTATACAATTTAACTTCATCAAATTTATCATAGATAACTGTTAACTCGAAAACTCTACCCCCAGGTACATCCTCAATACACTTAACTCCAACTTTAAAATCACTACTACTAGCTAAAGGTAAAACTATATCACACTGATAATCATAGATTTTAACACTCCTACCAATCCTTAATGTAAGTTCCGCCATTGAGTTAAATCACCAACTAAGTCTACAATACTACATGTTAAAGAGAACACTTATATCCTTAATAGAGCAAAATAGTTACGGTGAAAGGGTATGTCAATTGAGGAAGTACCCCTAAGACCTGTAGGAAAACAGGATATACATAAACTAGAGGCAGCACTACTCATAGCAACACTATTTAGACCAGATGTACTCGAGGAAATTCAGAAAGCTGAAGAAAGATTAACATGGGTTGATAGTTTAGCTGTAGCAGCTGCAGCACTAGCTAGAGAGAAAGCGGGATACACAGTACCACAAATAGCTGACGAACTAGGTAGAAGTGAGGGAACAATAAGAAACCATTTAACGGGAAAAACTAAAGCAGGTAAACTTGTTAGAGAAACCTACGAGAAATTCCTAAGGGAAGGAGTAAAAATAGAACTACCGGAAATAGTTACAAGAGTAGCACCAGTTGAAACAGAAAGAGAAAGAAAGTTAAAGGAGGAACTTGAGAAAGTCAAAAAGGAGAATGAGAAATTAAAGAAGGAATGTGAAGAACTTAAAAATAAAATCGCTAAACTAGAAGAGGCTAAACAAAAGTTAGAAGAGAAAATAGCTAAAATAAGGGAGATAGTAGGGTCATAAACGTAAACATAATATGTGAAACACGTATACACATTTTTTACCTCTACACCTTCTAAACACTATAGACTACAGGGTAGAAACCAAATGACATCAATACTCATATTTAATGGTATACTTGTTACAATGAGGAGTAGAGAGGAGATTATACCAAACTCATACATCTACATAGATAACGGTAAAATAGTTGACTACGGTAGATATGATGAAATACCTGAAGATTATAAAGCGGCAGAATTAGTAATAAACGCTAAGGGTAGAATAGTTATTCCAGCATTAACTGCAGCATACGTAAACTTCGACTACTACCCCATAAGGTTTACATGTTACTCAAGAGAACCACATGAATGGTATGAAAGTATAGAGTTAAAGTATTTAAAACAGTATAAACCGGAGTACTCAGAATATTCACTATACCTAACGTTGTATAACTTAGTAAGCCAGGGTGTCTGTACAATATGTGGCTCAATAAGATCATTACAGTTAAACCTAGATAAGATTTGTAAGTTGGGATTAAACATTATACTAGCTAAAACAGTACATAGAGGAGATGATATTAGTAGTGAAGTAGATAGGGTAAATAGTTTAAATGTAAAGTTAGAGAGGGAAACTCAGAGTAGAATAGGTATAGCATTATCTATAGCTCAAACACCAATACTAGATGATGAAGTAGTAAATAGGCTATCAGAGGTGTTAAAGGAGAAGTCTTTAAAGAGTAAACTATTTATAGAAGTTGCTAAGAGTAAGGAGGAAGTCTCTAAGTATAAAGGGAAGTATCAGAAACGTCCTGTAGAGTACCTAGAGTCTCTAAAACTATTATCAGCAAATACAGTGTTAACCCACTGTACATGGGTAACACTAAGAGAGATCAAGTTAATAGCAAAGTGTAACTCAAAAGTTATTCTATGTCCAGAAACAAATCTATCACTAAATGAGGGTATACCACCAATAATGGATATAGTGAGTAGTAATATAGACTACACTATTAGTTTAGATAAAGGGCCAAGCTATAGCATACTTGATGTACTAAAGGATACACTAACAATACACAATATACTCTATGGTTCATCAAGAAGTTTAAGCGCATACGATATTCTAAAAAGTGTTATATCAGCCTCAAACACCATACTAGGTATAAGTGGTACAGGTGTTATAGAGAAAGGTTATAGAGCTAATATTGCTATATTTAGAGTTGACCCTAGAGAGTCATGGGTCTACCCATTAGCTAACATATGTGAGCTCATGGTCTACGGTAAACCTAAACTAGAAACACTAATAGTTAATGGCGAAGTGGTAGTTGATGGAGGACAGCAGTTAATATTCTCAGAGGAGGAGATAGAGAAGTATAGTGGAAAACTTAGTGAACTAGTATTAAACATATGTTAAACACTAGACTATGTGTACTACTACCTCGTCTACTAGTTTCTCGAAATACACATCCCTCTTACCAGACATTTCAATAAGTAATGTATCGTCAGCTAAAACAATATAATTGTATAGCCAGCTTCCAGGAGTAACTACTGTAAGATAGTTATTACCGTTTATGTGTGTTACTACTATTTCGAATCCAGAAATAAACGCTCTATCAGTAATATCACTTCTACCTGTAGGTAGGGGTTTAACTAGCTCGTTAAAGTAGATGTAGGTATACTTTCTTTTACCAACATTATACACTTTTAAATCCCTAATACTAGTTGCAATATCTACTCCTCTAGGATTTAATGTTAATGTGAGATTATATGCTGCAATAGTTAAAGCTTCACCTCTAAATGAGAATAGTAGGCCATACCTACCCTTACTATTCCATGCGACATACACCTTTCTCAACCTATAAACTCAACCCCACACCAAACTTAACACTCAATTATCAATTATACAACTCTCAATAACACCCTAATATCTTTATAGATAAAAGTATACTAGGAACTTGAACTGAGTGGTAGATAGTATATGGTTAAAGGAGGGTTAATGAGGAGAATAGCTAGAGATGTCTTAGGAGAGAAAGCTGATAGAGTGTGGAGGAGACTAGAAATACTAGGAGATATAGCTATTATTAGGAAGCCATTTAACCTTACAGTTGAAGAGTTAAAACCTTTAGCTGAAAGAATAATCAGCGAGCTACCCTACATTAAATCTGTTTGGTGTGCTATAACTCCAGTTAGTGGTAGGTATAGATTGAGAGAGTTTATACATTTAGCTGGTGTAAGAAAGAGTGAAACAGTGTATAAAGAGTATGGATGTCTATTCAAAATAGATATAACTAAAGTCTACATATCTCCGGCTCTAGGATATGAACATATTAGAATAGCTAGACAGGTTAGAGAGGGTGAAGTCGTAGTAAACATGTTTGCTGGAGCAGGATTATTCTCAATAATTATAGCTAAACATGCAAAACCTAGAAAAGTCTACTCTATAGATATAAATCCGTATGCATACCATTACATGGTTGAAAATGTAAAACTAAACAAAGTTGAAGACATAGTTGTACCAATATTAGGTGATGCAGCTAAAGTTATTGAGGAAAAATTAACCAATATAGCTAGCCGTGTACTAATGCCCCTACCAGAGTTAGCATTTAAATACTTAATTTATGCTATTAAAGCATTAAATCGTGAAGGAGTAATACATGTCTATGAGTTTACGAAAGCTATGTCTAACGAAAACCCGATAGACAAAGTTAACAAAATATACATTAAGGCATTTAATGAAATGAATGTTAAAGCTGAGTTATTAGGGGCACGTATTGTTAGAAGTGTTGGGCCTAGAAAGTACCAGGTAGTATTGGATTATAGAGTGTTAAAGGAGTAAACTTTACCTTCTTCTCCTTCTCGTAGGTTTCTCGGGAGTCTCTACTTCTACAGCTCTAGCACCAACACCAATAAGTTTCCTCAATACAGCATCAATAAACTTAACATAGAATCCCTTCTGGCCAACAAATGGTCCAAACTCTGAACTCCTAACCTTAAATGCTATTAGTGGTCCAGCGAAATCAGCTTCTACAACGTGTTTGTGTATCCATGATACTGGATGTATAGCTCTAATAATTTCTCTAAAGTCTAGAGTTAACTCTATAGCTCTAAGTTTAAGTTGAACCTCCTCCTCAACTTTATTTATTCTCTCACCACCTCTACCTACAACTCTACCTAAATGCCCCTCTTTAGCAATGATTAGAGCATCAGGTGTATGTTCTGACTGTATTTCAAATTTCTTCTTTTCATTAATGAACTCAACTACTGTAACTACATCTGCATCTGGTGCGTGAACTCTAATACTATCAAGTATTGTGTTTTCTGTTTCACTTAGTACTCTCTTCCTCATTCTAGCCTCTAATAATAGTTTTATACCTCTACGTGCACCAGGTCTTACAATATCCTTTAAACCTAAATCTATAACTTTAGCTTTCTCTTCACCTAGTAGTATCTCCCTTAGTATAGTTGCTCCATCCTTTTCAATTCTAGGATCCTTTTGAAATACAGGATCACCAGCAATGATAAACTTACTATTGTTACCAATCCTCATTAGTGCTTCTAGTGATATCTCTGGTGGTATGCTTTGAGCATCATCAAGGAATATTACTGTATTATCGAATGTTCTACCTCTAAGGTAGTGGCTATCAGCTATAGCAACTTTACCCTTACTTATCAGCTCTTCAACTTTACTCCACTCAATAAATCCTGAAAGTATATCTCTAAGATATGCTGATGCAAGTTTATAGTAGAAGTCACCGATATCAGCAGATGTAATCTCTCTACCAGTAACAATATCTACTACAGGTCTACAGATAATAAACCTCTCATAGTCACCTGAAAGTACAGCATCAATACCGTAAGCTACTGAGAGTAAACTCTTACCAGTACCTGTTGGGCCAAATACACCAACAATATCGTAATCCTTACTCTTAAGAGCACTAATTAACTCCTCCTGACCAGTACTTGCAGGTTTAATTTTTTCAAGTACAACCATACCCACCATCACCCTTTACTACACTATCCTAGTTTAAGAAGGGTGTATTATTATATAAACTTTAAATGTTACGTTCAAGAGCTCTTTTAAACTCCCTAAAATACTCCTCAAGTAGTTTAAGTTTTAACTTACTCCTTACAAGAATACTATTAACCATAGACACTATCTTACTCAGTAAATCATCTGTATAAACAGGTTTCCCATTAATTTTTAACGGTAAATCTAGATGCTCAGTTGATCTTAACTGAACAACTATACCACGAGGTGAAATACTTATTATACCACTATGTTTGAAACCTATATTCCTTACGTCATTAAGTATTTTTACAGCTAAATCTAGCCTCTTAAAGTTTATATGAATTATAGGTGGTTGTAAACTTAACCATACATTACAAGCTTTACTCATAACCTGTTTAAGTGTATTAAACTCTATCCCACTATGAGTTTTATATAGAATTCTAATATCACCTGTAAACCATGGTGCTGACCCCTCATATACAACTATTCTACCACTACAAGAACTAGTAGTATAGGCAAAGTCGAAACTGTTAATTAGCATTATTAAGTTGAGTATTTCTCTATCAAAGTAGCCTATCTCCAAATCCCTCTTAATCCTCTTAAGAAACTCTACCTTTCTTAAATTCCAAATACTTTCATCAACTACTACTTCCATTAAACACTATACACCATTCTACTAAATTCTACAAACCTAGAAATAAAGTTAAAATACATTGAGAAGACAGAATAAGTTACAGTATATGTGGAGGTGGGAGTTTACAATGTCTAGTGAGATAACTATAGATGAGTTTATGAAAGTAGATTTAAGAGTTGGTCTTGTTAAAGAAGCTGAAGTAATTACCGGTACTAAGCTGGTAAGATTACTAGTAGACTTGGGAGAGTTAGGTGAGAGACAGATAATAGCTGGTATAGGGGAATACTATAAACCGGAAGATCTTATAGGACGTAGAATTATAGTTGTAGCTAACCTTAAGCCAAAGAAGATAAGAGGGTATGTGAGTCAGGGAATGCTATTAGCTGCTGAAGATAGGAGTGGAAGACCATACATATTAACAGTTGATGGCGAGCCGGAGCCTGGAGCCAAAATAGTTTAACTAGCTAACACTATATCGATTTAAACTTTAACCCTATTTTCTCTAGTAGTTCACAAGTTTTACATATATTTCTACCAGTAGCTGTAGGTTCACCACAGTAAATACATGATGGTAGCTTTACGCTACTCATCCTACTTAGAAGCTTTTCCTCAATAACTCTATCATAGTAGTTGAGTAGCCTTAGTAGAATACCTGGCTCGATAGATTCAAGTAGGTATATGTAGTCTCGTATTTTAGCTCTTAGTGTAGGTCTAAACCTGATATAGGGGCATTCGACCTCCTGAAATCTAAAACCCTTATAGTAAGCGTAGAGTGCAGTCTCCCACTCATACACTTTCCTCAAAGGCTTAATTTTGTAAACAAATTTCTCATGTGGTTTAGGTGATTTAGGATGGTTTCTTACTAGTTTATCCCATTCACACTTAACTAGGTTTAGTATTAGTGTTTGAACTTCATCGTCTAGATTATGAGCTGTTGCAGTCTTTGTTGCTCCAATATTTCTAGCGGTAATATTGAGTATTCTCCTCCTAATAACACCACAGAATGTACATGGACTCTCATTAACTCTCATCCTCATAGCTCTACTAACAAGCTCTTCAAGGGTAAAGCCTACTTCCTCCTTAAAAGATGTAATAATATGGTCTACTCCTCTCTCCCTAGTTAGCCTTTTAATCTGCTCAACCTCTTCAACTCTATTATACCCTGTAATACCCTCAATAATAGTTATTGCTACTAGTTTATCAGGGTCGTATATTTCAGACATAATATCAAGTAGGACAAAGCTATCCTTACCTCCAGAAATACCCATAGCAATAGTGTCACTAGAGTCTACCATATTATACCTTTTTATCTCATTTATAACACGCTCTCTAACACTATTTATGAAGCAGTATCTACACACTTTCAACTTTAAATGTTTAATGTATACTTCAGCTTCTCTAAACTGGCATACATTACATAGTACTATTTTTAATCACACTCACTACTGTCGTGTAGTTGGTGTATAAACTGTTTCAACAACTTTACTACCTACAATAACCTGGTCTACACTATGTATTACTGCACCCATATCACTAATAATTTTCTTAACTTGTTCAAAGTCTATATCGTCACCTTCAATAGTTATTATTAGACCCATTGTCTCAACATCTACATCGTTTACAGTAATATTGACTCCAGAAACACCCTTAAGTTCAGCTAGTGCTCTAGCCATATCAACTATTGATGGCTCCTTTAATGGCTTAAGAACATCTAATACCAGTCTCCTAATACTCGACTTCATTTCCTGAGAGGCTCCCTCCTAATCAATTATTGATGTAATATTTACTTTTAAACTTTATATAAAAATATAGTGTAACATGTTTAGTGTGATAAGTCTTGAAGCAGGAGTTAAAAATTGATAGTATAGATCTTGAAATACTATCCGAATTGATAAGTAATGCTAGAGTTAGCTATAGATCACTAGCTAACAAGTTAGGTGTTTCAGTAAGTACAATCCATAATAGAGTTGAGAAGCTTATTAAACTAGGTATAATAAAGGGGTTTACAGCAATAGTAGACTATAGTAAGTTAGGTTACGATGTAACAGCAGTAATACTAGCGAAAGTTGATGGAAAACACCTAATAGAGGTAGAGAGGGAGATAGCTAAACATCCAAACGTATGCTCAGTATACGATATTACAGGAGAATTCGATGTAGCAATAATAGCTAAATTCCATAATATAAGTGAGTTAAACAAGTTCATAAAAAGTATACTACTACACCCACACATACAGAGAACAAATACCAGTATAGTCTTCAATGTTGTAAAAGAGGATTTTAGACTAAAAATTCCATAAAACTTTATAAACACAGATTAAACTAGTGTCGAGGGGGTAAACTTATGAGTGAAAAGAGTGAAAAAATTGAACCACCAAAAGCACTTGTAAAACCACCAAAACTAATAAGGTATGGTGGTCTAGAGAGACCATTAAGAGTTGGTAGAGGATTTAGTATACCAGAGTTAAGAGAGGTAGGGTTAGACCCTAAAACAGCAATGAAACTAGGACTATACGTTGATAAGAGAAGGAAAACAAAACATGAATGGAATGTTAGAATGCTTAGAGAGTTTCTAGAGAAGATAAGGAAGCAGCAAAAGAGTGTAAGTGAGGAGAAGAAAGAGTAGGAGTACACGAGAGTTAAAAGTGCGGTAACAGTCCTTACATACATACTCTACAGGTGTTACTTGAACTAAACAGTCTTCACACAAGTATCTTCCACAAATCTTACAGTAACCTATCGATAAATACCTTCTACAACGCTCACATAGAGTTTCACGGCAAACACTACAGATACCATCATCACCTATATGATGCGAACATACATAGCGTCCACAAATCCTACATGTAGAAACACTTTCCCTCTTCTCACATATTTCACATAAAGTCAAACCATTAAACCCTCCAAACACAATAATATACACAGTTAACACATAACCCACGCTACCTTATAGCTTATTTACATAAATCTCCATCAACTTGCTCCTAAATTTAAACTTAAATTTAAAAGTATAACTATATGTAGTAGTTTTGCACCAACACTTACTGAGGGTTAAAAGTACACTAAATACTAGCTCCTTAAACATTAATGGGGTGTCTAATGTATAATGAGTAGAAGGAGTCCAGTAGAAATAACTATTGCTGAAAGTAGATATCAAGTATTAACTATACTTGTAGTGGTACTTCTAGCCATACTATACACCATAGCTTTCCTCTTAGGAGCATACACAGCATGTAATGATGTCAATGTATACATGGAGATTACAGCTAGCATCCGTAAAAATATGGAGAATAGTACTCTATTAAGAATATATAATGAGACTTTAACATATATTTCACAGGGTAATATTAGTTTAGTATTAAACAACATATTATATTTAATACTACATGTAGCATCTCGTGACTTCTTCTCAGCACTAATACCCGTTATACCATCATATATGTTTTACATAAATGGTATTATTTCAGCTCCTATAACGCAAAAGGGTATGGCGATATTCATTTCAGCATTACCACTGGTACTGGGTAAAATTGTAAGCTACTCTATCATAGGATCTGTAACGTTAATAATAGTAATCGATAAGCTAATTCTCAAAAGAAATATAACTCTTCAATACTTACAAAGGCTAGTACTGGGGTTTATACTTCTAATATTCCTTTCATTAAGTGACATACTATACTCTATAGTAGCAGATCTAATAGTCCCCTCATAGCATAGTATGGTTTAATGGTTTTCAGAATATACGGTAGTAAAGTGCTTTTCACTCTTAGAATATACTTTATATTTTCTTCGTGAAAATCAAAAGTACTCCTACCCAAAATACTATCTACACCATACTGTATAAGTATATCCCATAACCTATCCTTCTCATAATCACTTAGATTATGGAAGAGTTTAGAGATAACATATTGTACTTGAAGTCTACGTTTCAACCATAAACTACAATTATGATATCTCTCTAGAGCATAGAGTGTAATGCCATGTTTAAGTAGTGATCTAGCTAGAATACTAGAGAATAAGCTTATAGTTAGAATACCACCACCAGTAAAAGGTTTAGTGTGGAAACCTGAATCACCAAGAAATATAGTAGTGCCTATATAATCCTTTAGCATTGGCGGTCCTAGTACAATAGTGCCTCCGAAAGGTTTACCTACACTATGTACTATTATAAACCCTCTTTTAGTAAATAGCTCTGTAACATACTTTAATCTGTATATGTTAACTTTATATCCACCAATACCTATTCTTACTACTTTACTACTTAATGGTACTAACCATGAGAAATAGTTTGGTGATACCGTATTTGAGAAGTAGATTACAATCTCGTCAAATCCGATATTTAGTTTAGCTCTTACATCCCACTGTATACCGTGTATTTTCCATCCACGACTCCTACCTAGAATAGAATTTAGAATTTTATGTTGAGAGCCTTCACAAACTACTACTATATCCCCCTTAACCAGTTTACCATGATTAGTGATTATGAGTTTCCTATTGGGATAAACCTTTTCCACTCTCTCTCCAAAATAGAACTCTATATTTGTACTAAGTGAGCTCTCATAGAGTAGTTTTTCTAAGTGAACTCTATCAAGGACATGTATTATTTTACGCTTATAATCTATTGTAATAGGCTTCCATAGTGGAGAGTATAGAGTTATAGATTTGAATGAGTTAACTATACTCTGTCTAGCAGGAGTACCTATATACTCTACAGCTTTATCACTGACTATGCCGGTACAGTGTAGTGGGTAACCTACTGTACTATGTTCTTCAAAAACAGCTATCCTATATTCTCCCTTAATGTTCTTTAGTAAACTTAGTGCTGCAAATCCACAACCAACAATAATGATATCGTAGACTCCCTTTATCATCTGCTCTTTTCACTAGGCTTATTAGAGGTAAAAACACTTTTTAAATAGTATTCTACTTCTACAACACTACTGCCCTATTAATATACTATTCCAGGTATGACCTATCAGCGTAACCCCATACCACCTTCTTAGCCTTTAACTCTTTAACTATAAAGTTAAATGCTTCCTCAGGTTTCGTTTTTGCACCACAAGTATACACGTCAACTGTTGCAAAATTGTACTCAGGCCATGTATGTATTGCAATATGACTCTCAAGAACAACAGCGAGAACTGATACACCTAAACCGATCTTCCAAGATTTAACATCAAGAAGTGTCATACAGCCAATCTGTGCAGCCTTAACAGCTATTTGGCGAAGCCTTTCCTCATCCGTTAAAACATTGTAGTCACAGTCGTAGAGATTACCGTAGATATGTTTACCAACAACCTTAGCCTCAGCACTATACTTTTGACTTATACGCCCCAACCCCACCATAGACTTCAAGGTCACTGTCATCATCCATACCCCCCACCCCCTTGAGGGGGTTTACCCCCCAATAAAATTTAAATTTTACGGCCACGAGTCCATGGAGCGAATGTAGAGCCACTATTAAACTCTCATTAAGCGTATATTATGGTGGAGTCACTAGAGTAATCTAATCTAACTAGACAATCATTATGTGAGTGCTCTACAACTCTACAAGAATTATGAGAATATGGAAATGAATATACCCTCCTAAACCTGTAGGAGCTAGCGGGCTATTTAACGGTTAACGATATATTTATTTACTTTTATAACTATTTGTGGGTATAATGTAACCCCTAATAACCTGTTTCACGGTGTAGGAGTGAAGGACTTAGATTAAAGCCTTATAGTGTTGGGCTTGACTATGTACCATGAGGTGTAGAATGAAATGAATAAACTTACATCAAGAGTTAACCCTCCTCATAAGATATGTAAGAAATAAGGATATTAAAGGACATCTAAAAAACATCATAGGGAAAAATGCCGTAAGGAGAGTGCTGAATGGAGCGGTTTAAAGAGTTAGAGAAGGTTAAACAAGAATTAGATAGAGCGTTTAGTGCTATAGGCGTGTTAGAATCAATATTAGCTGATATCTCAAGAGCTGAACTGGTAAAACCAGGTACCCTATTTAACTATTATAGGGCACTACTAGACTTAAAGGAGGCTCTAATAAATATTAAAAGTATAATTAAAGTGTAGGAGTCATACTGAAAATGTTTAGAAAGAGGAAAAAGAGTAGTAAACACAGTATAAGGCTAACTTGTAGTATGTGTGAAAATTACTCAAACTTCTACTGTAAACTTAAAGGTTACACAGTTCACCCATACGCATTAGCATGTTCACTCTTTACACCAAAAACCGAGAAAACAGTTAAACCGTAAACAAACTAGAGAATAAACTATACTAAAACATAGTAGCTTTAACTATATGAGAGTTTTGGAGGAAAACATTTTAAAACCTTAAACACCATACTTAAACGGTGAATTACTATTGGCTCTTCCAGGAGATGAAGTTATCAAGTTCCTAAAAGATCTAGTGGATAGTGGGGTACAAGTACAACCAGCAGGTGTAGATTTAACATTAAGATCGGTATTCAGATTTACATCAGCAGGCTATATTGGATTTAAGGATAAAGAGCTACCAAGAGTTGAAGAGATAAGACCAGAAAATGGTGTTTGGACGCTACCACCAGGAGTATACAAGATAATGTATAATGAGGTTATCGAAGTACCTAGAGATAGTATTGGACTAGCATTCCCCAGATCAACACTACTGAGACTAGGAGTTGACATTAGATGTGCAGTTTGGGATCCAGGATACAAGGGTAGAAGCGTAAGTCTACTAGTAGTACATAACCCTTACGGTGTAAAGTTGAGAGAGGGTGCAAGAATAGCCCAACTAGTCTTTATAAAACTAGCTAAACCACCAAGTAAAGTGTATAGAGGAGACTATTACCTAGAAAACATATAGTCCTAGATGGAAGCTCAAATACACTCATATACCATACTTAACCATAAAAGAAAAACTTAAATGAGGGAACAATACATAAACATTAGTGAAAAACTGTAGGGATACACAAGAATTGAAAATAGATATAGGTATTAATAGGAATCAGTGTATTAGAGTAGCTGAAGCCATTAATAAGTATGTTAAAGTAGTATCAATTGATAAGTTTACTAATGAACTATACTATCCAGGTGAAAGCGATAACTATGAGAGTGTTGCTAGATACTTCTTCTTTATGGTCTCAATAGACCATAGAACATCGAGACCCAATAACCCCTATGAAGCCTGGGTTGATGGAGAATTCTATCATGGAGCAGACCTACTATACCGTTTAGGATCAAAAGTATACCATGAAAACCCTGAATTCTTCAACCCCAAACATATATCTAAACTAACACTTAAAGAGTTAAGAAAATGGCTTTGTATAGGTAATACTAAACTATGGGATGAAAAAATAAGACTAATGTTACTACGTGATGCAGCAATAAAGCTAATCAAACTATACAATGGTAGTGTACTAGAGCTAATAAGTAGATGCTACAAGAGGCTTAAGTATAGAGGGTATGGCTTTATAGAGCAATTAAAAGTTTTTAAAGCATATGAAGACCCAGTGGAGAAGAAAGCATACCTTCTAGCAAAGTTTCTTAGTAGACGTGGTATATTACAATACAAAGATACATACAACGTTAGATTACCCATAGACAACCATTTAACACGGATAGCATTCAGACTGGGAATAGTAAAGCTTGGTAGAAGAATACTAAATAAGGTGTTAAAGGGTGTAGAGGTATCATCAATAGAGGATACGATAATAAGGTTTATTGTTAGAGAGGCATACTACAATGTTACAAAGAGGATAAAGGTAAACCCATTCATACTAGACGATTTCCTATGGATGTTTGGTAGAAAAATATGTAGAAGAGATAAACCACTATGTGATAACCCAAATATATCCATTACAGGCTTCCTATGGAATACTAAAGGATGCCCATTTAGGGAGGTTTGTAAAGCATATAACGAGGGAATTCAAGGTAATATAAACGAACACAACTACGTAAACACATGGTACTACTAAGTGAAAATAGCTACTAATATTAAAACAATCATACACAATTGAATCTGAAACAGTTACTTCAAAGTTATTTAACTTCAACTACTAATCTCTATAGGGGCATACACTTTTAACTAAACCAATAACACTAGAAAGGTTATAGAACGAATAGAAGGAGGAAATCAAAGATGGGAAGAGTAGTAATACTATCAGTTAAGGTACCCAAGGAAATAGTTGAAGAAATAGATAAACTAATAAAGAGTGGAATATTCAGTTCAAGAAGTGAAGCTATAAGAAGAGCTATGGCACTACTAATAAAGGAGTATTCAGGTAGTAATATAGAGGTATAATAGAGGCGGATAGCTGTAGAAATCAGAGTCCCCAATAAAGGTACCACAGACTTTTATCCCAATATACTCTATAACAGTAGAGTGGAAAGTCACATAATAACTGTTTAGAGTGATTTAAATTGAACCTACTAACTAAAAAAGATACCTATACAAAGTGATACCCTCAAGCCCTCCAAGAGTAGCTTTTTGAATATAGGTAGACTAGTACTACTCTAAGGGTAGTAAGTGAGCTATTATGAACTATATGGAGTTTAAGATACGATTAAAAATGGAGTTAAGTGATGAGGAAAAGAAGGTTCTAAACTACTTTATAAAAAATATATCTGTAGGTGAAATCATAGCCGAAAAAGAGTTAAGACTTGAGGGTATTAAAGATCCGAGAAGAGTTATAAGAATGCTTATAGAGAAAGGTCTACTTGAACATAAGGAGGGGTGCTATAATTTATCGAAAGACCTTAGAGAGGAGGTGTTTAGAATTCGTAGAAAGAAATATCATCTACTAAGATTCTGAGTAAATTATAACTCTCAAAACAGTACACTATACTAGATAGGTGAAGTAAAATACCTAGAGAAAAAAGGATAGCACCATACTATGCACCAGTAACTAGTAGGATAATATCATGTATTATTGACTCTCTAGGACTCTATACAGCTGCATATACTTTCCTATACGTTCTCGGTATAAACTTTAATTTAAGCCTCAAATACCTTCTCCTACTAAACCTATGCTACCTAGTTTTCGCAATACCATACCATATCTACATGGAGTATAAGTACGGGTATACACTTGGTAAACGCCTTCTACGATTAAGAGTTGAAATGGATGATGGAAGACCGTGTATACTTAAAACTATAGTTGTAAGGAATATACTTAGAATCATTGATATAATGCCCATATTCTACATTGTAGGTTTACTATTTATTCTAGTAACGATGGATAGAAAGAGAATAGGAGATATCATAGCACAAACAGTTGTTGTTAGAGAGGTTTAAACCATGATAGTACTCGTTACACCACTACTTATACTATTAAGCATACTTTTATACACTAGTACACTTACGTCTCGAAATAGTAGAGTAAAAAGCCTACTCTACATAGCCCCTCTAGTCACCACCATACTACTCATATACCCCTACAAACCACTACTCATACCAGTTGTAATAGCAGGGTTTATACTATTCATACTTGAACTATACATTAACAGTAAGTATTTAGCTCTAATACCTGTAACTACCGGTATGAGCTTGATACTCATATTAACATATGAATTAGGGAGAATATACCTTACAAATACTACATTACTTAACTACATACTCTTCACCACAATAACTTATATGATACTCATACCATACTCTTATAGGAGACTTAAGAGAACACCTAATGGGGGTTAATGG